>SCVU01000221.1 GCA_004296785.1 Planctomycetota bacterium | reverse complement strand
GCTCTTCCGATCTACCTCGTGATGAACGGCTGGGAGCTCGGCTCGGGCTCGATCCGGATCCACCGCGAGGAAGTGCAGCAGCGCGTCTTCGGCCTGCTCGGCATCGGCGCCGACGAACAGCGCGAGAAGTTCGGCTTCCTGCTCGAAGCGCTCGCGCACGGCGCGCCGCCGCACGGCGGCTTTGCGATCGGCCTCGACCGGCTGACCGCGCTGACCGCCGGGCTCGACAACATCCGCGAGATCACCGCGTTCCCGAAGACGGCATCGGCGGCCGATCTGATGTGCCAGGCGCCGTCGCGCGTCGGCGCGCAGCAGCTGGCCGAGGTGCACGTCGCGCGCGCGGGCAAGGGCCTCGACGAAGGCGCTTGAGCGCGGGCTCGACCGACGGGCTCGATCGAGGGGCTTGACTGAAAGGTCGGACCGCCTTCGTTGCGGCTTTGGAACGCCGCGCCTATCCTGGGGCCCGCTCCGCCCGCCGGCGGACCGTCCCCGACCCATCCACGAATCCCACTCCGCGTGACCCAAACCTATCGCGTCAATCGTCAGATCCGAGTCCCCGAAGTCCGCCTGATCGATCACGAGGGCAACCAGATCGGGGTCGTCACGATCGAGGACGCGCGGCGGCGAGCGGATGACGCGAACCTGGATCTCGTCGAGGTCTCGCCGAACGTCGATCCGCCGGTGTGCCGGATCCTCGACTTCGGCAAGTTCAAGTACGAGCAGCGCAAGAAGGAGAAGGGCGGCGCCGCGAAGAAGCACGCGAGCCAGGTGAAGGAGCTGCGCGTGCGCCCGGCGATCGGCGATCACGATCTCGAGTACCGGATCCAACAGGGGCGCGGGTTCCTGTCGGAGGGTTACAAGGTGCAGGTCGTGTGCGTGTTCAAGGGGCGCCAGATGGCGCACCCGCAGCTCGGACGACAGGTGATCATGGAGGTCGTCGAGAAGCTCTCCGACATCTGCAAGGTCGACGGCAGCCCGAAGCTGATGGGGAATCGGATGACGACGTTGTTGGTGAGGAAGTAGCGGAGAGAGCGGAGGAGTGGTGGAGTCGCGCGCGCAGCGCGCGACTTGCGTGCGCGAGGACGCGCACGCGACTCCGCGTTCGGAGGGGCGCGCGGACGCGCCCCTCCGAACGCGGAGTTAGCTTGGAACGCGCGTCGAGATAGCAGAGCGCGTCGAGGGAGAGCACGCCAGTCGAGGGAGAGCTCACCGTTCGCGGAAGAACGAGCCGGACCGGCGTGTCGAGCCCGCGCGCCCGTCGAAGGTTCTGACGCCGCTCGAATTGAACTTCTCGTTCGATCGGGCGCGTCTGCGCGCCCGACTCGAACGAGAAGTCAGGCGGCCGTACTCGGCCGCCTCAGTCGCGCGCGCAGCGCGCGACTCGCCCACTCCAACAACGTGCCCACTACAACAGCGTGATGCGGTGCGCTTCCGTCGTGATGTACAGGCCGTTGCGCGCGAGCGGGTAGATCGCGCCGCCCTGGAACACGAGCTGCAGACCGGAGAGCCCCGCGGGCACGCTCGTCGTGAAGCTGATTCCGTCCGCGGGTAGCGCGGTCGGACCGACGAGCAGCAGCGCGTTCGCGCCGAACCACGTGTCGGCGAGCGCGCCGGGCGCGACGAACGGACTGAGCTGCGGCTGCAGGAACAGGAAGCTCGTCGCGCCGGTCGTCGTCGTGTAGCGATCGTCGACGACGACCGTGAGCTGTGATCCCGGCGCGGCGCTCTTCAGCGCGGGCGACGTCGTCGGCGCCGCGTCGATGCCGGACGACAGCTCGATGTCTTCGGCCGTGCCGGGATACGCCGGCGCCGCGACGATCGAGATGCGCATCGCGTAGTCGCCGTCGGGATCGCTGTTGTCGTTGTAGAGCGAGTCGTGCGGCGCGACGAAGAGGAACGCCGCGCCGGCGGGGACGCGGACGAGCGCGTCGTGCTTGCCGACCGAATGACTGATCCAGAAGTCGTCGGCGATGTTCGTCGGCTGGCTGCCGGAGAACGTGTTCGCGGTCGTCGCCGCGGCGCCCGCGGGGATGCTGCCCGGAACGCGGTTCAGGTTGGAGGCCGCGAGCAGCGTCGCGTCAGCGCTGAAGATGCCGAGCAGGCTGTGGAACACGTCGGCCTGCGGGCCGTTGTCGAACTCGCCGAGCTGTTCGATCAGCAGCCACTGGCCGGGAGCGGCGCCGAGCGAGGCGAGGGAGACGGCGGGGGAGGCGAGCGCGCCCGAGTCGTTGTTGGTGTGGAGGAAGGTGGCTTTCGAGTTGAGGGGGATGGTGGTGCTCTGCGCGATCGCGGTGGAGCAGAGGGAGAGGAAGAGCGAGAGCGGGATGCGCATGGGGGAGTGCAGTGCGGAGTTCGGCGGGCGATCGAGAGAACCGCGGCAGAGTGTAGGCGTTACGGAGGGGGGCGGACGCGGGTCGCGAGCGTAGGACGGGTTGCGAGGTGCGCGTTGCGAGGTGCGGTGTCGGTCGCAGTAGGATTGCGTGGATGGGATGTCGCTCGCTGTTGTTCGTTGCGCTCGCGTGCGTGCTCGGCTCGTGCAGCAAGACGCTGGGAAGGGCGCCGGGCCCGGAAACGCCGCGGTTGATCGGGGAGACGAGCGGGACGTTGTTGTTGGGGCCGTCGGGCGAAGGTGCGTTGAATCGCGAGTACGTGTTGCTCGATCTGCCGTCGCTCGCGACGCGCTCGTTCACGCTGGACGACGACGCGCAGGCGCTGAGCGGGATCGATGAGCAAGGGCGTCTCGTCTATCTGGACGATGCGCGCGACGATGCATCGGTCGACAGCTTCGTCGACCACATGCTGATGAGGTCGAGGAAGCGCGAGCCGAGCGCGATCTGGAAGTTGCGCCTTTACGAGCTCGACGGCGACTCGGACCAGGCGTTCCTCGATCTCGACCGGCATCCCGATCTGATCTCGCTCTCCCCGCGCGGCGGAATGCTGATCGTCGCCGACGCCGACGTGGACGCAGCGGGCGCGCCGCACGACGCCGCGCGTTCGCGCATCCGGTGCATCGACCTCGCGACGCGCGCGACGCGGCCGCTGGAGCTCGACATCGGTCGCGTGCGCGCCTGTCACTGGAAGGCCGACGGCAGCGCGTGCGCGCTCGACGGAACGACCGGCGGCGCACTCGTCCTCCCGCACACAGCCCAGATCGTCGCCACGCGCGCCGGCGGCTACGGTCCGTTCACGCCCGACCACTCGGCCTTCCTCGCGCCGCGCGGCGACGCGCACGCGCTGATCGAACTCACCGGCGAGCGCGTGATCGCGGACCCCGCGCGCTTCCCGTATCCGCATCAGTACAGCGGCACGCCGCACGAAACCGGCCCCGTGGATCCGCTCGCACTCCCGACTCCTCGCCTCGCTCTCTACCACGCGCTCCCCACCGCCGGACAACCGACGCGACGCAGCATCGGACGCGGCGGCTACTGGAGCTTCGAGCACCCCGCGATCAAGGTCTGCGATCTCCTCGACGGCACCTACGCGACCGTCTGGTCCGGCGACACCAGCACCTTCTCCCCGCACTACACCCCGATCCGCCTCCTCGAACCACCTCGCTGAGCCCCCGCGCGCAATACGCCTCACGCGCGAAGCAACCAAGCGAGCACCGCCTCTCCCCCTGAACTCCGCAGACGCGAGGGCGCGTCTGCGCGCCCGAGCGCATGCGGAGTCGGGCGCGCGTCCTCGCGCGCCCAAGTCGCGCGCAAAGCGCGCGACTCCGAGCGTCGTCCTCTACTTCTTCAACTTCGCCAGCGCCGGCGAATTCGCCGCATACTTCTCCGCCCTGAACAACGCGTGCGGCGGCGCCTTCCCACCCTGCTCGCTCGGCTTCTCGTCTCCACCGAGCGTGTTCCTCCAATCCCACACGACCTTCCCGTCGCTCGTGAGCTCGAAGACGCGGCCGGCGGCGCCGGAGCAGACGACCGTGTTCCCATTCGCCAACCGCTGCGCCCCCGAAATGAACGGCGAGAAGAACAACGGCGGATCCGAGTACTGCCACGCCGGCCCGACCGGCCCAAATCCACCGCGCTTCGGCAACTCGAACCCCAACTCCTTCGTGAACGGCAGCTCGAGCTCGTACACCTCCGAGAAATCCCCCGCGCGGTGCATCCCGTTGTTGAACAACAGCACGCGCGGCGCCCCCTGACTCCCGTCGACGATCCACGTCGGATTGTGCTGGTAGTGCAGCACGTGATCATCCGCCGTCCCGCGCCCAAAGTTGCGCGGATTGCCCCAGCGATACAGCAGATCCCCGCCCTTGCCGCGCTTGCCGCCGCTCGACGTCGCGGCCTGCGCGGTCGTCGTCGAGTGATCGATCACCCAGATCTCGCCCATGTGCGGCGTCGAGAGCACGATCAGATCGAGCGCGGCGTTGTAGTCGACGGCGTTCGTGTGCAGCCAGTCCGCCTCGTACTTCGGCTTCGGCTTGGGCGGCGCGCCCGGCGCATCCGTCGGCGCGGCGCCGCCCGCGTAGCCGACCGCGCGCATCTTCGCTTCCTCGTCCTCGCGCTTGAGCCGCTCCTCGTCGCTCTCCTCCTTCGCCTTGAAGCGATGGTCGGCGTTGATGTCGATGCGGCCGGCGAGATCCGCCTTCGCCGCGTAGTTCGGCTTCTGCGGGCTGCGGTCCTGCATCAGGTGATCCCACGCGTGCCACTGCCAGACGATCTCGCCGCCGCCGCTCGCGTTCTTCTTCAGCTCGAACACGGTGTCCGGCCACAGGCCCTCCGGGTTGACAGCGTGCGCGTCGCGGCCGGCCGCGAGCGCTTCGTCGGGCGAGCGGTACTCCCACGCGATGCACAGCAGGTTGCCGTTCGGCAGCACGTCGACGTCGTGGTGCAGCGTGGTGCGATCCGTCGCGAGCACGTACTCCCAGACGACCTTGCCGTCCCAGTCGAGCTCCTGCAGTCGGCCGCCGATGCCACCGCCGTGGAAGCGCGGGTTGTTCGGCTCCTGGCCCATGCGCAACAAGTGGCCGTTGTCGAGCAGCCGGCACACGCCGCCCGGCAGGTACTCGGTCTTCCACGTGTGCACCGGATTCGCGCCGAGATCGACGAGGTGCACGCTCTTCGAGTTCAGCGGGTTGACGAGCAGGTAGCCGGGCGTCACGCCGGGCGCGGTCAGGCGCAGTCCGCGCGGCTCCATCGCCTCGAGGCCGCCTTCGAACGGCGACGGGCGCGGCGGCGGCGGGTCCGCCTGCGGGGCGGGATCCTGCAGCAGCGCGACGTTGTTCTCGGCGTACGGGACCTGCGTTGCGAGGGCCAGCAAGAGCGCGATGGGGGGCAGCATGAGCGAGATCTTGCCCACACCCGCCGGCTCTCGCTATCCTCTTCGCCCTCCAAGTGCTCCGAGCGTCCTCACCGGCGCCCGACGCACCCCTGCAAGCGGCCGATCGTTCGGGCTGGCTGGCGAGCAGGGCCCCGCAACCGACTGACACCCACGGAAATGCCCAAGAACAAATCGAAAGGCGCCGTCAAGAAGCGCTTCAAGCTCACGAAGAGCGGCAAGGTTCGCTGCAGCCGCCCTGGTCGTGGTCACATGCACGCCGCGTACGACGGCTCGACGAGCCGCAGGCTCCGCTCCGGTCTGATCCTGAACAAGACGTTCGGCGATCTCATCAAGGCGATGATGTAGGGGGAGCTGAACCATGGTACGCGTCAATCACGGGGCGGCGACTCGCCGCAAAAAGAACCGCTACTTCAAGCAAGCGAAGGGCTTCCGCGCCGGCCGCCACAATCAGTGGCGGATGGTGCGCGAGACGCTCCTGCGCGCCTGGTACTTCGCGTTCCGCGACCGCCGCCAGCGCAAGCGCCACTTCCGCCGGCTGTGGATCCTGCGCATCAACGCGGCGGCGCGCATGCGCGGGCTGAGCTACAGCCAGCTGATCGACGGCCTGAAGAAGGCGAAGGTCGACCTCAACCGCAAGAACCTCTCGCACCTCGCGCTCAACGAGCCGAAGGTGTTCGACGAACTCGTCGGACTCGCGAAGGGCGCGCGGAGCTGATCCGCGCGCGTTCGCGCGGCAAGCTCCGAGCCCGCAGGGGAGCGCGATGCGCGAGGCGAAGTGGTCGGTGTTGGAGCTGTTCCGGCCGCGTCCGGAATGGCGCGAGCGCGTCGGCCGCGAGTTCCTCGCGGCCGGCGTCGCTCGGCGCGTCGCGCTGATGCGCGCCGGCGCGCACGCGCTCGGTCCGTTCGAGATCGAGCAGGCCGACGGCCGCTGGTGGTGCATGAGCTGGGAGTTCGCGAGCCCCGCCGAGGCCGCGCCGCTCCAGCAGCTCGCCGCCGATCCGGCCTGGTGCGAGCGCATCGAAGTCCGGTTGCTCGAAGGGCACCCGTACGATCCGTCGGACGGCCTGCCGGGCTTCTGATCAGCTCGGGCCCGCTCGCAGCGCCGCTCCCAGCGCCGCGCGCAGATCCGCGCGCGGATCGAACCCGAGCGCCGCTCGCGCCGCCGCAATCGACAGCGTGCGCGGAACGGCGGCCGCTTCGTACAGCCAGTGCGGGAACTCCGCGGGCGCGGCCGGTGGACAAGCGCGCCAGCGCAGCGCGATACCGCGCGGCTGTGCCGTCCATTCGGCGAGCTCGCGGAACTCCGGGGGCGACGCGCCCGCGAGATGGAACATGCCGCCGCTGCCGGCGCCGCTCGCAGCCGCGCACACGGCACTGGCGAGATCGTCGACGTGCAGTAAGTCGATCGGCGTCCTGCTGCCGTCGACGTCGGGCAGCTCGAGCTCGACGAGCGCGCGCAAGCCGTCGAAGAACGCGCACGGACCGGAGTGCACGAGCGAGACGGGGCGCAGCACGGTGAGCGCGCCGCCGAGTCGCTCGCGCAGTGCTTGCTCGGCCGCGAGCTTCGAGATCGCGTAGGGGAGCTCGGGGCCCACGCGGTGTGTCTCGGTCGCGTCGCGGAACGAGCCCGGCGCGTAGACCGAGCTCGAGCTGATGAACACGCAGCGCGCGAGACCCGCGGCGCGAGCCGCTTCGGCGAGCGCGACCGTGGCGTCGAAGTTGATTCGGCGGAGTTCCTCGTGCGTGCCGCTCTGGATCGCCGCGAGATGCACGAGCACGTCGCGATCCGCGACCAGCCGCTGGTGCGACGCGGCGTCGCCGAGCGCGCCGACCGACGCTTCGAGTCCGCCCGGCAATGGTGCACGGTGGCGCAGCGCGCGCACGTGGTGACCGGCCCGCAGCAGCGCCGCGGAAACGGCCCGGCCCGCAAGCCCGCTCGCCCCGGTCAGCGCGATGCGCAGCCCGCTCACGCGCCGCACCTGTCGGTTTTCGGCCCATGCGAGTAGGCTGGCCGCGTCGGAGTCGCTCGCCGATGCAGGTGCTCGTACCGCAAGCTCGCCGCGGTCGCGTCGGATTCGCAATCCCGCGTTGGACCACGGATCCCGTCGAGATCCGACAGGGCATTCCCTTCCGCTGCCTGTCGGTAGCCGGCGCTCTGCTCGCAGCCGGCTACGAGGTCGTCTGGTTCGATCAGGAGCTCGATCTCGATCGCGCCGATCGCAGCGCCGCGTTCCTGCGCGAGCTCGACGGCGCGCGCGCCCTGTTCATCTGGATGAACGAGCTGCACCCGATCGTGCAGACGCGCAACGCGCGGCTGCTCGCAGAGCTCGTCTCCGCGCGCCATCCGCAACTGCCGATCGCCGTCGGCGGCGAGTTCGTGTCGATCTGCCCGCCGCACGTGCTGACCGTCGCGCCGCCGGTGCGCTGCTTCCTGCGCGGCTACGGCGAGGAGTCGAGCGTCGAATGGCTCGAGCACCTCGACGGTCGGCGGCCGGCCGAGGAGGTCGGCGGCATGGTCTGGCTGGACGGTGAGCGCCGCGCGAACGCGCCGCGCGGATCCGCGCGCATGAACCCCGAGCACCAGCAGCCGTACCGCGCGCTCGACCTGTCCGAGTATGCGCAGGAGGGCGGGATCTTCGGCAACGGCGAGCCGACGTTCACGCTCGGCACCGGGCGCGGCTGCGCGAAGGGCTGCGCGTTCTGCTACTGGTATCACCACGAACCCGGTCTGTTGCGACCGGCCCAGATCATCGAGCTCACCTCCGAGCTGCGCAAGCGCTACGGCGTCAAGCAGTACCACTACGCGGAGCTCGACGCGTTCGCCGCGCGCGGCCGTCCGCTCGAGCTCGCGCGGCTGTGGCGCGAGCGGTTCGACGACGGCGGTTGGTTCACGCTCGCCTCGGTCGAGGACGCGCTGCGCTACGACGACGCCGAGTGGAGCGAGCTGCGCCGCGGCGGGCTCGCCAAGCTCGAGCTCGGCGTCGAGAGCGGCTCGCGCGCGGTGCTCGAGCGGATGGGCAAGCCGCACACGGCCGAGCAGGTGCTCGCGCTCGTGCGGCGCCTGCACGCGCACGACATCGTGCCGATGCTGAATTTCATCTTCGGCACGCCGGAGGAGACCGACGCGGATCGGCTCGAAACGCTGCGCCTGATCGCCGCCGTGCACGCGCTCGCGCCGCGGCGGATCACGCTGACGTTCCGGCTGTTCCAGCCGTCGTGGGGGACGCCGCTCGGCGAGCGCGCGATCGCGGCGACGCCGGATTTCCCGCAGAGCCTCGAGGCGCTGGCGCAGTACCGGCCGATGCTCGGCGCGGTCGATGCGCGCGCGATGCCGTGGCTTTCGGCCGACGTCGAGCGGCGGATCAAGCGGCTCGTCGATCACTACCTGCCGCTGTCGATCAGCCAGGTGCGGCCGGCGGCGCGCGGCCGGCGAATGTTCTTCGGCGCGCTGCGGCACATGGCCCGCTGGCGCGTGCACAGCGGAACGACGGCGTTCGCCGCCGATCAGTGGCTGTACGCGCGCTGCCTCGCGCAGCCGCTGCACTCGACGCTGACCGTCTGAGCCCGCTAGACTCGCGCCGATCGTGCACGAGCCCACAGGAACGCAGGCAGCCGCCCCGGAACTGCTCGAGACCGGCCGCGCGCGCATCGCGGCGGCGGAATCGGTCGACGCGCTGCGCGCGCTCGAGCGCGAGTTCCTCGGCAAGGGCGGCGTGATCGCGGGCCTGCTCGCGGCGGTGCCGTCGCTGCCCGCCGAGCAGCGCCGCGCGGCCGGGCAGGGCGCGAACGAGCTGAAGGCGAAGCTCGCCGAGGCGCTCGCCGCGCGCGAGCGCGAGCTCGACGCCGCGCGCCTCGCCGCCGAGCTCGGCGGCGCGAGCTTCGATCCGACGCTGCCCGCGACGCCGCCGCGCGCCGGCACGCTGCACCCGCTGACGCAGGTCACGCGCGAGCTCGAGGCGATCTTCACGTCGATGGGCTACGCGATCCTCGACGGGCCCGAGGTCGAGCGCGCGTACTACAACTTCGAGGCGCTCAACATCCCAGCCGACCACCCGGCGCGCGAGATGCACGACACGTTCTGGTGCGACCGCGCGGGCAAGCTCGTGTTGCGCACGCACACCTCGCCCGTGCAGGTGCGCGCGATGGAGCGGATCCAGCCGCCGTTCCGCGCGATCGTTCCGGGCAAGGTCTTCCGCCAGGAGACGACCGACGCGTCGCACGAGCACACGTTCCACCAGATGGAGGGGCTCGTCGTCGGCGAGGGCATCACCGTCGGCCACCTGATCGGGACGATGAAGACGTTCCTGCGCGAGGTGTTCCGCCGCGACATCGAGGTGCGGCTGCGCCCCGGCTACTTCCCGTTCGTCGAGCCCGGTTTCGAGCTCGATGCGCGCTGCCCGTTCTGCACGAGCGGTTGTTCGGTGTGCAAGCAGTCGACGTGGATCGAGCTGTGCCCGTGCGGGATGGTGCACCCGAACGTGCTGCGCGCCGGCGGCATCGACCCCGAGCGCTGGACCGGTTTCGCATTCGGCCTCGGCCTGTCGCGCCTCGTGATGCTGCGCTACCAGATCGACGACGTCCGCCACCTGCTCGGCGGCGATCTGCGCTTCCTCTCACAGTTCTGAGCACGCCGTGAAGATCTCCTACCGCTGGCTGTCGCGGCACGTCGACCTCGCCGGGCTCGCGCCGCAGGACGTCGCGAACGACCTGACGCTGCACACGGCCGAGGTCGAGGGCCTGCACGCATTCGCGCCGGTGCTCGAGCGCGTCGTCGTCGGGCACGTGCTCGAGCGCGCGAAGCATCCGGACGCCGACAAGCTGTCGGTGTGCCGCGTCGACGTCGGCACGGCCGGCGGCGCGACGGAGCCGCTGCAGATCGTGTGCGGGGCGCCGAACGTCGCCGGGGGCCAGCGCGTCGCCGTCGCGCTCGCGGGCACCGAGCTGCCGGGCGACGTGAAGATCAAGAAGAGCAAGATCCGCGGCGTCGAGTCGAACGGGATGATCTGTTCGGAGCGCGAGCTCGGCCTCGGCGACGAGCACAACGGGATCTGGGTGCTGCCCGAAGGCGCGCACGTCGGCAAGGCGGTGCTCGCATCGACCGAACTGCTCGGCGCGCCCGGCGTCGCGAGCGCGCTCGACTGGGTCATCGAGATCGACAACAAGTCGCTGACGCACCGGCCGGATCTGTGGGGGCACCGCGGCTTCGCGCGCGAGCTGCAAGCGATCCGCGGGGCTGCGCTGAAGCCGCTCGCGCTCGATCTCGCCGCGCTGTCGAAGCGCGCGGGCGCCGGCGCTCCGTTCGCCGTGCGCGTCGACTCGCCCGCGTGCCTGCGCTACCTCGCGCTCGAGCTCGACGGCGTCGCGAACGGCCGCTCGCCCGATTGGCTGCGCTTCCTGCTGCTCGCGGTCGGCCAGCGGCCGATCGACGTGCTCGTCGACGTCTCGAACTTCGTGATGCTCGACCTCGGCCAGCCGAACCACGTGTTCGACCGCCGCAATCTGCCCAAGCGCTCGATCGAGGTGCGCCAGGCGCGCGCGAGCGAGTCGCTGACGACGCTCGACGGCGTCGCGCGCGCGCTCGAGCCCGCCGATCTGTTGATCTGCTCGGGCGATGCGCCGGTCGCGCTGGCCGGCGTGATGGGCGGCGATGCCTGCAAGGTCGCGCCAGACACGGCGTCGATCCTGCTCGAGGTCGCGAGCTTCCAGCCGGCGGTCGTGCGCCGCACCGCGCAGCGGCTCGCGCTGCGCACCGATGCGTCCGCGCGCTTCGAGAAGAACCTCGCGCCGACGTTGGCGGGCGAAGCGGTCGCGCACTTCGCGAACGTGCTCGCCGAACTGCAGCCCGGCGTGCGCATCGCGAGCCCGCTCGCCGACGCGGGCCAGTGGAAGGATCCGGCGCGCACGCTCGCGCTGCGGCCGGCGCGCGTGCGCGCGCTGCTCGGCCACGACGTCGACGACGCGCGCATCGAGCAGATCCTGGGTCGGCTCGATCTCGGCGTGACCAAGCGCACGCCGACCGAGTGGGACGTGCGCATCCCGTCGATCCGCGCGACGAAGGACCTCGCGATCGAACAGGACCTCGTCGAGGAAGTCGGCCGCATCATCGGCTACGGCGCGATCCCGGAGCGGCCGCTGGTCGCGCCGATCGCGCCGGCGCCGCGCGACGAGCGCCGCGAGCTCGTGCGCGCGCTGCAGGATCGGCTCAGCGGCACGCACGCGTTCCACGAGACGCTGTCGTACTCGTTCTTGCCGCAGGCGCTCGGCGACAAGCTCGGCGTGCTCGGCGAGTCGTTCGTCGAGGTCGTCAATCCGGTTTCCGAAGGCTGGCAGCGCGTGCGCCGCAGCGTCGCGACGAGCCTGCTCGGACTGCTCGAGCCGAACCTGCTGCACGCGAGCGAGATCCGCGTCTACGAGGTCGGCAAGGCGTACCTGCCCGAGCGCGCGAACGAACACGGCGAGCCGCTGGAGCTGCACGAGCTCGCGCTCGTGCTCGCGCAGCCGAAGCCGGCGGCGGACGCGCGCTATGACGCCGGCGCGCTGCAGCGCCTGAAGGCGATCGTCGAGGACGCACTGCGCGACGCCGGCCGGCCGGCTTCGCGCTGGCTGGCGAGTTCCGACGGCGCGCCGCCGTGGGCACATCCGAAGCGCTGCGCGGTCGCACAGCTCGAGCGCGCGGGCTCGACGTCGATCGTTGCCTCGCTCGCCGAGCTCAACCCGCACACCGCACGCGCGCTCGGCGTCAGCGCCGACGTCGCGGTCGCCTCGCTGTGGATCGACGCGCTGGTCGCCGCGCCGCGCACGGCGCGGCGCTACGCGGCGCTGCCGAAGTTCCCCGGCACGTTGGTCGACGTCGCGCTCTCGGTGCCGACCGCGCGCGCGGCGGCCGAGGTCGAAGGCGCGATCCGCAGCGCCGGCAAGGACCTCGTGCGCACGCTGCGGCTGTTCGATCTGTACGAGTTCGATTCTCCCGCCGGCGAGAAGGCCGGCGCCGGCCGCAAGTCGCTCGCGTACGCGGTCGAGCTGGTCGCGGAAGGCCGCACGCTGGCCGAGAAGGACACGCAGCGCTTCTTGGAGCGCCTCGCGCGCGAGGCCGAAGCGCTGGGCGGCGAGCTGCGGCGCGCGTAGTGCCGCGCGCGGGAATCCGCGCAAGCTGAAACTCGATCGGGGACTCGCGCGGCCAATGCGGAGCCGCGCAGGCGAACGTCGCCGCGTGCGATCCCACTTCGTCCTCCACGAGTTTCAAGCATGTCGGCTTCTCGCAAGTTCTTCGGCGTCCTCCTCGCCCCCGCCCTGCTCGCGACGCACGCGTTCGCGACGACCTGGGTCGTGCCGCCCGGCGGCGCGATCCAGCCGGTGATCAACGGCACGTTGCCCGGCGACACCGTCTTCATCAGTCCGAGCACGACGCCGTACAACCAGGCGCTGACGATGCCGAATTGGGACATCACGCTCACCGGCAGCTACGGCGGCACGGTGCTGAGCGGCGCGGGGCTCGGCGCTCCGGTGATCTCGTTCCCGTCCGGCAACATGAACACGAACAACACGGTCGTCTCGAACCTGACGATCAAGGGCGCCAATCTCGCCGGCTCCGGCGGCGCGATCTTCGTGCAAGGCGGCTCGCGCCCGACGTTCCGCAACCTGCTGCTCACGAACAACACGGCGACGAGCGGCGGCGCGATGTATCTCGACCTGACCGTTCCGGTCGCATCGCCGACGATGAAGATCTCGCGCGTGGTCTTCCGCGAGAACAGCGCCGCCGACGGTGGTGCGCTCTACATGACGGGAAGCGGCGTCGGCGGTCCGATCGTGACCACTCCATCCGTCAGCGTCCTGCTCTCGCACTTCGAGTCGAACAACGCGCTGACGGCGCTCGGCGGCAACGGGTTCGGCGGGGGAGCTCTCGTCACCGGCGGCCCCGGCGCGCCCAAGATCCGCTTCGATCACAGCTGGTTCCAAGAGAACCACGCGGAGTCCGAGGGCGGCGGCCTGTTCGCCTGGTTCAAGGCGCGCGTCGAGGTCGCGGAATGCTCGTTCGCGCTGAACACGGCGAACTGGCGCGGCGGTGGGATCAGCGTCGAGGGTGCGTACGAATTCCGCGTCGACGACTCGACGTTCGACGACGACAACTGCTCCGACGTGCTCAGCGAAGGCGGCCACCTGTACATGAACGCGCAGAGCAAGGGCTTGCACCCGTATACCGTCGAGAACTGCCTGTTCCATGCGGGAGACGCGTACAACGGGGGCGCGGTGACGGTCGCCGACACCGACGTCGCGATCCTGCACTCGACGTTCACCGACAACGACGCGGACGCCGCGTTCGGGATCGGCGGAGCGCTGCACACGATGTCGTTCGCCTCGCTGACGACCGTCGTCGACTGCATCTTCTGGGGGGACGGCGCGGGTCTGCCCGATCCGTCGGCACTGGGCGAGCTGGAGATCGCCACCGACTTCGGCGCCCTTCCTCCGGCCGTGTCGTTCAGCGACGTGATGCTGACGGCGGGCACGTACCCGGTGCCGTTCGGCGTGGGGACTCCGAACCTCAATGCAAATCCGCAGCTGGCGTTCGGCTACACGTGCTCGTGGTCGCCGCTGGGCAAGGCGTTCTTGAACGCGACCGGCCCCGTGAGCCCCTGCATCGACGCCGGCAGCATGGCGTTCACGGCCAGCGGCATCCCCGCCAACTGGACGACGAACACGGCCGGCACGCCCGACGCGGGCACCGTCGACATCGGCTTCCACTACCCGCCGACGAGCTGCCCGTAGTTCGCGACGGAAATCCTTGCCGCGAACGGCGGCACACGAGGCGCGCGGGCGAAAGTCCGCGCGCCTCCGCGTAGAATGGAATCGGATCGGACAGTCGAGCTCCTCGGACGGTCGATCCACTCCGCCCGAGCCCGCATTGAAGATCACCCTGGTCACGCCGCCGTCGCCGCCCGAGTTCCGCGTCAGCCGCGGGCTGATGGGGGGCTTCGGCATGGCGGTCAACCAGGAGCTGCTGTACCCGCCGATCGAACTCGCGCACGTCGCCAGCGTGCTCGAGGCCGACGGCCACGCGGTTGCGATCTTCGACGCCGACGCGCGCGGCGCCGATTCCGCCGCCGCGCTGCGCGAGATCGCCGCGGGCAAACCGGACTTCGTGTGCCTCGACTCGTCGTCGACCTCGCTCGACCTCGACGTCGCGCTCGCGCGCGCGGTGCGCGCCGAGCTCGGCGTGCCGGTCGCGATGCTCGGCTCGCAGGTCACGTACACGCCGCGCGAAGTGTTCGAGAACGACGCGGTCGACGTCGTGATCCGCGGCGAGCCCGAGTACACGGTGCGCGACGTCGCGCGGCGCGTCGCGGCGAAGCAGAACTTCGACGGCGTGCAGGGCACGAGTCACAAGGGGCCCGACGGCGCGATCGTCGACGAGCCCGAGCGCGAGAAGATCGCCAATCTCGACGAGCTGCCGCTGCCCGCGCGCCACCTGCTCGACAACCAGGCCTACCGCTTCCCCGGCGTCGACGGCGCGATCACGACGCTCAAGAGCTCGCGCGGCTGCCCGCTCGACTGTTCGTTCTGCGGCTACACGCTCGCGCAGGGGCTGCGCTTCCGCTTCCGCAGCCCCGAGCACGTGCTCGCCGAGTTGCGCGATCTCGCCGTGCGCTGGAAAGTGCGCCACGTCGTGTTCCGCGACCCGATCTTCACGACGCGCAAGGATCGCATCCACGCGATCTGCGACGGGATGATCGCGGAGAAGCTCGAGCTCGAGTGGCAGTGCGAGACCGCGGTGAAGACCGTCGACCGCGCGCTGCTCGAGAAGATGGCGCAGGCGGGCTGCAAGCACATCTCGTTCGGCGTCGAGTCGGGCAACGAGCTGATCCAGACCAAGCACTGCGGCTCGAAACTGCTCGACTCGAAGAAGCAGGTCGACCGGCCGCGCATCGTCGAGGTCTTCGACGCGTGCCGCGACTTCGGCATCGAGACGCGCGCGTTCTGCATGATCGGCTTCCCGGAGGAGACGCCGGCGATGGTCGAGCAGACCTTCGACCTCGTCGAGGCCTGCGACCCGGATCAGGTGCAGTTCTGCGCGGTGACCGCGTACCCGGGGACGCCGCTGTACAAGCTGCTGCGCGGAACGCGCGAGTTCGACTTCGCGCAGATGACCGGGTTCCAGGCGCTCGAGGGCAACGAGCACATGAGCGCCGCCGAGATCGAGGGCAAGATCAAGGCTGGCTACCGGCGCTTCTACCGGCGGCCCAAGCGCCTGGTGCGCGAGCTGCGCAACCCGATGCGCTTCGCCGGCAAGGCCGCGCGCTACTTCACGCTGTTCACGAAGCGCGCGTAGCCCGCTCGGCGCGACGAGCTCGGAGCGGCGCGCGTACGAGCGCCCAGCGCAGCCGCGCGTGCTTCCACCACTGGTTCCACCACGCCGGTCCGCGTCGAGACAGGTGCGGCGCGTGCGCGCAGCCACGGCAGAACACGCTGCCGCGCCGTGAGAAGTGCGCGGTCCGCAGCGCCTGCGCGGCGGCGCCGTTCCAGATCTCCGCGGCGCGCTGGGTTCGGAGATCGCCGAGCCGATGGTCGGTCGGGTAGCAGCACGCATAGACCTCGCCGGTCGGCTGCACGCCGAAGTGCTGCGCGACGAACGAGCAGATCCCGGCTCCCGTCAGCTCCGGCGGCACCTTGTCGCGCACCGGTCGCGCGAAGTGGTTGGGTTGCCCGAAGTCGCTGAACGACACGCTGACTTGCGCCGCGACCGCGCGCGCGCGGACGCGATCGAGCGCGGCCTGCACCGCGGCCGGCCCCGGAGACGTCGACGGGTCCAGGTGCGGCACGGCCAGCCCCGAGTGCCGCAGGCGCTGGAGGATCAGGCCGTCGGCGCCGATGCGCCGCGCGTAGTCGACCAGCTCGTCGAGGCGCTCGAGGTTGGTGCGCATCACGACGGCGCTCAGCGTGAGCAGGACGCCGTCGGGGCGGGCGCGTCGGTGCTCGCCGATGCTCGTCAGGTTGCGGTCGAGCCGTTCGAAGGAGCCGTCGACGCGGATGAGCTCGTACGTGCGCGGATCCGCGCTGTCGATCGACACGTTGACGTGATCGAAGACGGGAGCGGCCGCGGCGTACAGCTCGGGCGTCAGCGCGAGGCCGTTCGTCACGACGTCGACGCGCACGCCGTGTGCGAGCGCGCGGTCGAGCACGGGCTCGAAGTCCGCCAGCAGCGGCTCGCCCGCGGCCGCCGAGAGCGCCACCTTCCGCGCGGTCGGGAACAGGTCGTCGCACAGACGCACGAGGTCGGCGGTGGGAAGCTGCCGCGTTCCCTGTCCGAGGCTGCGCACGCACATCCCGCAGCGCAGATTGCAGCGCTCCGTCGTGTGCAGCGCGATCACCTCGGGCAGCGCGCGGAAGCAGCTTCGCTGCTCCAGCACGTCCTCGCGCAGCACGCGGCTGTTGTGCTGCTTCTGCCGCTCGAGCTTTGCGTTCATGGCGCGACCGCGTGCAGGATCCCCATCGTGCCGACGTGGTCGGGCCGCCGAGCGGTCGCGAATCGGAAGCTGCCTTTCCAGACGACCTCGCGAAAGCCGGCCATGCGGCACATGCGCTCGATCGCCTCGCGGCTCATGACCCACCACATCACGTGCGGATCCACCGAGCCCCAGAAGATCGCGTAGCTCGCGTCGACCGTCAGGTCGCACGAGCAACCGAGGATCAACCGGCCGCCGGGCCGAAGGCACAGGCGGATGCTCTCGAGCGCGCCGACCGGGTCGCGCAGGTGGTGCAGCAGGTTGCTGCACAACGCGAGATCGAAGCGCCCCGGCGATGCGTCTCCCAACGCGTAAACGGTGCAGCGCTGGCGCTCCACGCGTGAGCCGTAGACCTCGTGCGCCAGATCGAACCCAGCCTCGAGCTCGAGATGGTCAGTGCGCGCCACCTCGGCCGCGTCGCGTTGCGCGAGCCACTGCTCGCGGAACCAGATCGGCACGTCGTGCTGCCGGACGCTCGCGAGCTCGACGGCGACCACGCGCGCGCCGCGCCGCTCGAGCTCGAACGAGAAGAATCCGTTCGAGGCTCCGACGTCGACGACGTGAACTCCCGACAGGTTCTCCGGGAACTCGTACGCGCCGACGTGTGCGCGCATGTCGAAGTCCCCTGGAGTGAGGAGACCGGGAGCGAGCTCCATCACGTGATACCAGTTCGGGATCGCGGCGATGCGCGCCGCCAAGCTCGATCGATCCAATTCGGGACTCACGCGGGATCCTCGATCAGGCACGTGCGCTCCGTCGCATCCGTGACGATGCGCAGGCGCGGGCCCGGCAGCGTCACGAAGCGCTCGGGCAGCACGTCGTCGCGCGGGTCGAAGCGCGACCACTCACTCCACGTCAGCCCCTGGTCCGAGGAACGCAGCAGCACGGCCGGTCGACAGCGCTCCGGATCCAGGTCCTCGTCCATGCGCAGGAGCGCGACCCACTCGCCGCACTCGGCGCGCTCCAACTGCCGCACTTGGAGGTCCCAGTCGCGCGGGAACGCGCGCCACTCGAGGGCGTTCGAGATTCCGAAGCGCAAGCGCGCGAATCCGTTGCCCGCCGGTAGATCGCTGCCGCACAGCACGTCCGCTGCCGTCGGCAGCAGCGCCGTGAATCCCGCCCACGCCGGCACGAGCTCGCGCGGTCGACTCGAGTCGCGCGCGAGCGCGTAGAGCCGGCTCTCGCCCGGCACGTCGCCGGTGGTCGCCATGTAGCGCTGCCTCGCCGCATCCCAGCACACGCTGTGCACGTGGCGCGCGGCGGCGATGCGCGGCACGCGTGCGAACGTGCGCCCGCCGTCGCGACTCGAGTGCAGCCACGCGCAGCGCGCGCCGGGATGCACGCCGTACTCGCCCAACAGCAGCGACCCAGCTCCGTCGCTCGCTCCGCTCGCCGGCGCGATCCACGAGCGCTCGTCGGAGAGTTGCAGGACCTGTACGACGCTCGGTTGCTGACCGGACACGTCGATGCGCAGCACCGTGCCCGAGCCCTGACAGGACAGCAGGAGCGCGCCCGACTCGCAGACCGCGAGGAGCTCGGCGCGTCCGCTCGGGATCTCGAGAGGCCAGTGCCGTTCGAGGCGCAGCGCTTCGATCGAGCTGCAGCTCAGCACGCCCTTGCACATCGACCACAGCCGCCCCGACGCGCGGTCCAGCGCGCTGGCCTCCCGCGCGGACTCGTGCCGGGCGATCTGCGGCGGGGTGTCCGCCAGTCGAATGGGCACCTCGCCGAGGTCGTGGTGGCGCGCGATGAGCGGCGCGTAGATCGGCTCGCGCGTGCGTTCGAGCGTGCGGCGCGTGGCCGCGTTGCGCACGTGCGCGACGGCGCGGCGTGCGCTGCGCACGAGCTCGGTCGGAGCGCCGTTGCGACGAGCCGGCAGGTGCGGCGCGTACTCGCACCCCGAGCAGAACAGCGTGCCCCTGCGCTCCCAGTGCGCGCGACGCAGTTCCTTCCAGCGCGCACCGTTCCAGATCTCGAGCGGGCTCTCGTAGTGCACGTCCCCGAGCTTGTAGTCGGTCGGCTTGCAGCACGGATAGACCTCGCCGGTGTACATCACCGAGAAGGACTGCGTGAGGAAGTAGCAGTTGCCGATGCCGTCGAGCGTCGCGGGGATCTTCGCGCGATGGGCGCGCACGAGCACGTTCGGACGGCCCAGCTCGAACTCGTACAGATTGACGCCGCATGCGCGCGCCGCGTCCTCCGCGGCGCACAGGTGTCGCTCGATCTCCGCCGCGCTCCAGCGCGTCGTCGGCTCCTGCTCCGGTGTCGGCTTGATCTCGTGCCGCAGGCGCTGCAGCACGAGCCCGCCGGCGCCGGACGCCGCGGCGAAGCGCACCAGTCCGGCAAGATGCGGCAGGTTGTCCGCCATCACGATCGCGCTCATCGAGAACAGCACGTCGTCGGGCTCGCGCTCGCGCAGCGCGCGCAGCTCGTGCAGGTTCGCGGCGAGGCGATCGAAGGAGCCGCCGACGCGGATGCGCTCGTACGTCGCCGGGTCCGCGCAGTCGACCGAGACGTTCAAGTGATCGAGCGCGCCGCGCATGCGGACATACGTCGCGCGATCGAGCAACTGCCCGTTCGTGACGACGTCCATCCGCACCTCGTAGCGCAGCGCGCGCTCGAGGATCCAGTCGAACCCGACCCCGAGCGGCTCTCCTCCCGCCGTCGTGAGGTTGGCCTTGAGCGCCGTCGGGAACAGCTCGTCGCAGACGTAGGCGATCACGCGCTCGTCCAACCGGTGCTTGCCCTGCGCCAAGTGGCGCGGGCACATCACGCACCGCAGGTTGCAGATGTCGGTGCTGTTGAGCGTGACGATCTCGGGCAGCGCCCGCAGATGGATCGCGCGCGCTGCGAGCTCCGCGCGCAGCCGACGGCTGTTTTCGGCCTTGCGAGCGGCAAATGGAGCGACGGCGAGCACGGGCATGGCAAGGCGCTGCGAGCGCGAACAGGCGCTGAGCGTACCCACGCCGGCTGCCGCGCGCTGGGAATCGGCTGCTGGGGGTCCAGGTTCTCGACTCTGCGACCGCCGCCGGCCTGTTCGGGCCGCCGGCTCAAGGGGCCCACCGGCGCCGTCGATATCGCACGCGGAACTCCCTTCCGCGTGTCGGTCCCCAATCCCTCGCTCGCATCGCGCGGTTCGCGCGCCGCTGCTGCCGCCGCATTCGTCGTCGCGCTGCTCGCCGCGGCGCTGCTCTGCGGCGCGTGCGGCGGCGGCGGCGGTTCCGACGACAAGCCGCCGAGCGCGAGCCAGACGACGGTCGACGTGACGCCGGGCGCCGGCGTCGTCGCGAACGGCGTCGACAGCGCGCTGATCACGGTCACCGTGCGCGACGCGCAGGGCAAGGCGCTCGCATGGCAACCGGTCGTGCTCGCGGCGAGCGGCCAGCAGAACACGCTCGTGCCGCTCGACGACGAGACCGATGCGACGGGCGTCGTGCAGGCGACGCTCGCGTCACTGACGGCACAGACCAAGACGATCACCGCGTGGGTCGGCGCCGCCGCGATCCAGGTCGGCGCCGCGCCGACCGTCGCGTTCATCGGCGACGCGGGTGCGCTCAGCGCGGCGTTGTCGAGCGCGACCGCGACGCCGAGCGCGGGCGTCGTCGCCGACGGCGTGGACGCCGCGACGATCACGGTCACCGTGCGCGACGTCAACGGCAACGCGGTCGCCGATCAGCTGGTCGAGGTCGCGTCGAGCGGCTCCGACAACGTGCTCGTGCAACCCGCCGGTCCGACCGACGCAGCCGGCGTCGCGACCGCGACGCTCGCGTCGACGCGCGCGCAGACGAAGACGCTCTCGGTCGTCGTGAATCCGGGTGCGAGCCAGGTCGCGCTGGCCGATGCGCCGACCGTCGCGTTCGTCGGCGACCCGAGCACGCTCAGCGCGGCGCTGTCGAGCCTCGCCGCCGCGCCCGGGGTCGACGTCGTCGCCGACGGTACCACGACGTCGACGCTGACGATCACCGTGCGCGACGCACACGGCAATCCGGTGGCCGGGCAGACGGTGCAGGTCGCGGCGAGCGGCAGCGCGAATACGCTCGTGCAGCCGGCGGTCGCCACGAACTCCGCCGGCGTCGCGACGGCGACGCTCGCGACGACGGTCGCCGAGACGAAGACGCTGAGCGCGATCGTCAATCCGGGCAGCGGCGATCTGCTGCTCGACGACGCGCCGACCGTTGCGTTCATCGGCGATGCGAGCGCGATCGATCCCGCGCTCTCGAGCGTCGACGCGGCGCCGCTCGACGACGTCGTCGCCAATGGGACGGATGCCTCGACGGTCACGGTGACCGTACGCGACATCCACGGCAATCCGGTGCCGGGCCAGCTCGTCGAGCTCGCGGCGAGCGGCAGCGGCAACGCGATCGCCCAGCCCGCGAGCCCCACCGACGCCGCCGGCGTCGCGACGGCGGCGCTGGCCGCGACGAAGGCGGAGGTGAAGACGCTGCTGGCGACCGTCAACCCGGGGCCGGGCGCGGTCGCGCTGGCCGACCAGCCGAGCGTCGAGTTCATCGCCGACGCGAGCCAGATCAGCGCCGCGCTGTCGTCGGCCTCCGCCACGCCGGGCGCGGGTCTCGTCGCCAACGGCACGGATGCATCGACGATCACCGCGGTCGTGCGCGACGTGCACGGCAATGCCGTGCCGGGTCAGACCGTCGCCGTCGCGTCGAGCGGCTCGGGCAACACGCTCGTGCAGCCCGGCGCGACGACCGACGCGAGCGGCGCCGCCAGCGCGACCATCGCGTCGACCGTCGCCGAGCTCAAGCACGTCACGCTGACGATCAACCCCGGTCCGAACCAGGTCGTGCTCGCCGCGCAGCCGATCGCCGAGTTCGTCGCCGACCTGTCCGACCTCAGCGCGGTGCTGTCGAGCGTCTCGGTCGCACCGGGCACGGACGTGATCGCGAACGGCAGCGACGCGAGCTCGATCAGCGTGACCGTGCGCGACGCGAACGGCAACCTCGTCGCTGGTCAGATCGTGCAGCTTGCGGCCAGCGGCGCGGGCAACACGCTCGTGCAGCCCGCGAGTCCCACCAACGCTTCGGGCATCGCGACGGGCTCGCTCGCGTCGACGATTGCCGGTGCGAAGACGCTGACGGTGACGATCAACCCGGGGCCGGCGCAGCTCGTGCTGACCTCGCAGCCGGACGTCGTGTTCGTCGGCGATCCGAGCGCGATCAGCGCGGCGCTGTCGAGCGCGAGCGCCGCGCCGAGCGCGGACGTCGTCGCGGACGGCACGACGAGCTCGACGATCACGGTCGCCGTGCGCGACGTCAACGGCAATCCGGTCGCCGGGCAGGTCGTGCAGCTCGCGGCAAGCGGCGCGAGCAACACGCTCGGGCAACCGGCGGCGGTGACGAACGCGCTCGGCGTCGCAGTCGGCACGCTCGCGTCGACGCACGCCGAGACGAAGACCCTGGCGATCACGGTGAATCCCGGCGCCGGTCAGATCGTGCTCGCCGACGCGCCGACGGTCGCGTTCGTCGGCGATCCGAGCGCGATCAGCGCGAGCCTGTCGAGCGCGAGCGCCGCGCCGAGCACGGACGTCGTCGCCGACGGAGCGACCGCGTCGACGATCACGGTGACCGTGCGCGACGCGCACGGCAATGCGGTCGCCGGGCAGGCGGTGCAGCTCGCCGCGAGCGGCGCGGGCAACACGCTCGTGCAGCCCGCGGCCGTCACGGATGCGTTCGGAGTCGCGACGGGCACGCTCGCCTCGACGCATGCCGAGGCGAAGACGCTGACGGCGACCGTCAATCCGGGCGCGAGCCAGGTCGTGCTCGCCGACGCGCCGACCGTCGCGTTCGTCGGCGATCCGAGCACGATCAGCGCGAGCCTTTCGAGCGCGAGTGCCGTGCCGAGCAGCGACGTCGTCGCCGACGGAGCGACCGCGTCGACGATCACGGTCACCGTGCGCGACGTGAACGGCAATCCGGTCGCCGGGCAGGTGGTCGAGCTCGCCGCGACGGGGACGAACAACACGCTCGCGCAGCCGGCGGTCGCCACGGACGCGCTCGGCGTCGCAGCGGGCACGCTCGCCTCGACGCACGCCGAGGTGAAGACGCTCACCGTGACCGTCAATCCCGGCGCGGGCCAGGTCGTGCTCGCCGATGCGCCGACAGTCGCATTCGTCGGCGACCCGAGCACGATCAGCGCGGCGCTGTCGAGCGCGAGCGCCGCGCCGAGCACCGACGTCGTTGCGGACGGAACGACGAGCTCGACGATCACGGTCACCGTGCGCGACGCGAACGGGAACGCTGTCGCCGGCCAGACCGTGCAGCTCGCCTCGAGCGGCACGAACAACTCGCTCGCGCAGCCCGCCGCGGTCACGAACGCGCTCGGCGTCGCGGTCGGCGCGCTCGCCTCGACGCGCGCGGAGACGAAGACGCTGACGGTGACGGTCAACCCCGGTGCCGGCCAGGTCGTGCTCGCCGACGCGCCGGCGGTCGCGTTCGTCGGCGACCCGAGCACGATCAGCGCGCTGCTGTCGAGCGCGAGCGCGTCGCCGTCGAGCAACGTTGTCGCCGACGGAACGACGAGCACGACGATCACGGTCACCGTGCGCGACGCGAACGGGAATGCGGTCGCGGGCCAGACGGTGCAGCTCGCGTCGAGCGGCACCAACAACACGCTGGTCCAGCCGGCGGCGGTGACGAACGCGCTCGGCGTCGCGACCGGCACGCTCGCGTCGACGAAGGCGGAGACGAAGACGCTCGGCGCGACCGTCAATCCCGGGGCGGGTCAGGTCGTGCTCGCCGACGCGCCGACGGTCGGCTTCGTCGGCGACCCGAGCACGATCAGTGCGGCGCTGTCGAGCGCGAGCGCAGCGCCGGGCAGCGACGTCGTCGCGGACGGAACGACCGCCTCGACGATCACGGTCACCGTGCGCGACGCGAACGGCAACGCAGTCGCGGGCCAGACCGTGCAGCTCGCGTCGAGCGGCACGAGCAACGCGCTCGTGCAGCCGGCCGCGGTCACGAATGGGCTCGGCGTCGCGACGGGCACGCTCGCGTCGACGCACGCGGAGACGAAGGCGCTGACCGCGACGGTGAATCCCGGCGCGGGCCAGGTCGTGCTCGCCGACGCGCCGACCGTCGCGTTCGTCGGCGATCCGAGCGCGATCAGCGCGGCGCTGTCGAGCGTCGCCGCGGCGCCGGGCAGCGGGATCGTCGCCGACGGAACGGACGCGGCGGCGATCACCGTGACGGTGCGCGACGTCAACGGCAACGCGGTTGCCGGCCAGACCGTGCAGCTCGCCGCGACCGGCACGGGCAACACGCTCGTGCAACCGGCGGCCGTCACGAGCGCAGCCGGCATCGCGACGGGTTCGCTCGCGTCGACCGTGGCGGCGACCAAGGCGATCACCGCGATCGTGAACCCCGGCGCCGGTCAGGTCGCGCTGAGCGACGCGCCGACCGCGGCGTTCGTCGCCGATGCGAGCTCGATCAGCGCGGCGCTGTCGTCTGTTTCCGCGTCGCCGACCAGCGGCGTCGCCGCGGACGGCAGCACGGCCTCGACGATCACGATCACCGTGCGCGACGCGAACGGCAACGCGGTGGCCGGTCAGACCGTGCAGCTCGCGGCGACCGGCACCGGCAACTCGCTCGCGCAACCGGCGGCCGTGACGAATACCTCCGGCGTCGCGACGGGCGCGCTCGCGGCGACGATCGCGGAGACGAAGACGCTGACCGCGACCGTGAACCCGGGCGCGGGCCAGGTCGTGCTCGCGAGCACGCCGACGGTCGTGTTCACCGGCGATCCGAACGCGATCAGCGCCGCGCTCTCGACGATCGAGGCGGATCCGGACTTCGGCGCGCGCGCCAACGGCAGCGATGCGGTGACGGTCACCGTCACCGTGCGCGACGCGAACGGCAATCCGGTCGCCGCGCAGAGCGTGCAGCTTACGGCGACGGGCAGCGGCAACGCGCTGTCGCAGCCGGCCAGCGCGACCGACCTCGCCGGCCAGACCAGCGGCACGCTGAAGACGACGATCGCCGAGCTGAAGACGCTGACGGCGCTGATCGATCCGGGCGGCGCGGGCATCGCAGTCGCGGCGAGCGCGACCGCCGAGTTCGTGTGGCCGGCGCCGACGCGCCGCTTCGTCCGGGTGACCGGCAGCGACGCGAACGACGGCCTGAGCGCGCAGAGCGCGTGGCGCACGCTGGGGATGGCCGCGCTCTCGGTCAGCGCCGGGCAGACGGTCCACGTCGGCGCCGGCACCTACGCCGAGAGCGTCGTGATCGCCGGCAGCGGCACGCAGGCCGATCCGATCGCGTTCCTCGCCGACGAGACGGGCGAGTACACCGGCGATGCCGGCGAGGTCCTCGTCGACGCGCAGGATGCGCTGGCGGCGTTCACGCTCGATTCCATCGACGACGTCGAGGTCACCGGATTCACCGTCACCGGCGCGCTCGCCGGCAGCGGCGTCGGCTTCCGCGTCGGGCCGGGCACGACGCATCGCGTCAAGCTGCGCCGCAATCAGATCTACTCGAACGGCATCGGGATCCAGGCGCAGAACGCGATCGACCTGTTGCTCGAGCACAACCGGATCTCGCGCTCGCGGCGCGTGATCGGCGACATCGCCGGCTCGACCAGCGACGGCGGGCACGGCGTCGTGCTCGACGGCGGCAGTAGCGCGACGCTGCGCAACAACCTGCTCTACGCGAACGAAGGCAGCGGCCTGTGGATCACCGGCGGCGTGCTCGGCGCCACCGTGCAGTCGAACACGTTCTACGCGAACGAATCGGACCAGCTCTTCGTCGACG
>SCVU01000220.1 GCA_004296785.1 Planctomycetota bacterium | reverse complement strand
TCGATGACCGACGCGCTCGAGGCCGCGGCTTCCGCCGTGGACGCGTCGTAGCGGAACTCGGCGTTCGCCGCCAGCGACACCGACTTCGCGACGAACGCGCCGTACACGTCGAGCGTCGACGGCAGCGCAAGCGGCAGGTGCGGCGCGTAGACCTTCGCGTACAGCGAGCCGTTGGCCGCCAGCGTCGCGGTCGGCGTCGTGCCGGCCACGCTCGGATCGCCGGTGTGGTAGATCGTGCAGCTCTTCGCCTCCTTGTCCGGGCACGCGATGGTCGCGCCCGAGGAGAGGATCAGGTCGTCGTCGACGTAGATCTCGATCGCGCCGAGCGTCGTGTCGAGCTGCAACGTGCCGCCCGCATCGACGCGCAGCGTGCTCGCGCGGATCGTCGCCGGCCCGGCGATCGACAGCGTGGTCCCGAGCTGCACGCGGATCGTCGTGTAGCGCCCCTGGTTCGTCGGCAGCACCTTCGTACCGAGGCCCGACGTCGTGTACGAACCGATCGGCGTCAGCGTCGGGACGGCGATCTCCGGCAGCTCCTCCGTCTCGGTACCGGGCGCCGTCGAGCCGCTGATCGACGTGTTGATGCCCGCGACCACCGATTGGCCGGGCCCCGGCACGATGTCGCCGCCGACGACGGTCGGCGAGAGGCGCGTGCCGGCCGCCAGCGTGACGGGGCCGTTGCTCGCGACGCGCGCGTGCGTCGTCGAGCTCGTCCAGCCGCCGCCGAGCAGACCCGAGAGCAGCCCGCCGTCGGCGCCGGTCGCGCCGTCGTAGCCGCCGACCTTCGAGCTCGTGCCGAGCGCGACCGACTGCTCGCCGAACAGGCCGAGCGCGCCGATCGGATCGGGCGCGTTGCGCACGACGAGCTGCAGCGTGCAGCGGCCGGAGCCGCACAGGCCGGTCGACGTGATCTGCGTGTAGCCGTCCAGCGGCACCAGCGCTTCCGTCCAGAAGATGCCGTCGCCGAAACGCGCCGGATCGCCGGGCGAGCCGACGTTGCCGTTGCCGCCGACGGTGAGGCTCGCGGTGCCCTCGGCCAGGCCGGCCTCGGCGATGTAGAACGCGCGCTTCGCGTCGAGCGCGCCGAGCTGGCGCTTCGCCATCGACCCCCGCAGCGTCAGCATCGCCGCGGACAACATGGCCATCAGCGTGACGACGACCAACGCGGCCGCCAGTGCGCCACCGCGACGCGCGTGCGTCGCCCCCCCCGTCCGAGCGTGTTGGATTTGCATGTTTGTTCCCGTCCCCGACTCGCCGCTAATTGCGGCAAGTGACCCTCGATTCGAGCGCGAAGAGCACCTGCTTGCCCGATTCGCTCTTGCGCTCCAGCGACAGTTCGACGCGCACGCTGTTCTCGCCGATCAGCGCGAACGAGAGCCCCGCCTCGTCGACGAGGCCGTTCTCGTTGTCGTCCCACAGGTTGCTCTCGACCTCCCCTTGGTTGAGCGCGCGCACGAGATCGCCCCAGGCGACCGACTTCTGATCCGCGGTCCCGACGCTGCGCGTCCAGCGCACGATGCCGTTGGCCGGCTCGAGCTCGATGCGCTCCGGGTCGCCGAAGATCGGCACGCCCGCGTCGATGCCGAGCGACGTCTGGTAGTTGATCAGCGAGTTCGACAGCGGCATCTCGTTGGCCGGCGTCAGCGACGTGCGGCTCGCGCCGGCCAGCGCGTAGAGCACGCGATCCATCGTGCGCGTCGCGACTTCCTCGAGGCGCGCGTTCGCGGCGTCGGAGTCGAACGCGCGCCCGGCCGTCCGCACGAGCGAAGTCACGTTGACGATCACGAGCGCGAGCACCGAGAGCGCGATCAGCATCTCGATCAGCGTGAAGCCCGCGCGTAGCGGCCCGTGGCGGCGTGTGGATCGCATCCGCGCTAGACCTCCACGAACTGCGTGTAGAGGGACATCTGGCGCGGGCCGTTCGCGCCGCGCCAGCGGATGCGGACCTCGACCGGCAGGATCCGGTAGTCGCCCGCGTGGTCGACGGCGTCGATCGAACCGTCGAGATCGAGGTCGCGCGGCAGGCCGAGCTCGAGCCACGTGCCGTTCTCGAGCAGCGGACGCGTCTGCGTCGGGAACAGCACCTGGCCGGGCAGTCCGTCGGCGTCGTCCGCCGCGGGCGCGAGGCCGTCGATCTCGAAGCCGCTGCCGGGCGCGGTGCCGGCGCCGCCCGGATCGTCGCTCGAGTCGGCGTTGTACAGCGCGAACACGAACTCGAACGGCTGGCTGCGCATCGTCTCGAACATGCGCCGCGCCGCTTCGGCCGCGAGCGCGTTCTCGCGCTGCACCGGCGCGAGCTTCGAGGCCGACCCCATGCTGCTCGCGAGCATCGAGACCGCGACGGTCAGCACGACCAGGACCATCATCAGCTCGAGCAGCGTGAGGCCGCTGTTGGAGCGGTGGCGCGGGGAACTCAGGCGGTGGGACATGGTTCGCCGAAAGCGGCGCCCGATCGAGACGAAGGGGGCCGCTCGCGTTCTCGGACGATCGGGGGGCGGCACGAGCAGCGGAATGCGACTTTCTTGCGGGCCGCTGCGCCGGCGCGGGGCGGCGGGCGCCAAGACCGCGCTGGCGGCCCCGGCGGGGCGGTCGGGCGGAAAGCCTTTCGGATTTCAGGCTTTCTTGAAATCCGTGGCCCAGCTCAGGACAATCCGCGCCGCATGAGCGCTCCCCCGCGACCCGAGCCGGTCCCCGCCGATCTCGACCCCGAGCTCGCGGAGGCACTCCCGGCGTTCGAGACCTTCTTCAAGACCTTCGGCTTCAAGCGCATCCACGGACGCGTCTTCGGCCTGCTCGTGCTGTACGGGCGCCCGCTGTCGAACCGCGACATCTGCCACCTCCTTTCGATCTCGGTCGGCGCGGCGAGCACGACGCTGAACCAGCTGCAGGAGTGGGGCGCGATCACGACCGAGTTCGACTCGCTGCGCCGCTGCCACCTGCACGCGCCGGTCGGCAACGCGCTGTCGATCGTCGCGACGGTGTTCCGCCGCCGCGAGCAGGTCGCGTTCCAGAACTTCCGCCAGGCCGCGCTGCGCGCGGTCGAGTACATCCAGCGCCACCACGGCGAGCGCGACCCGCGCGTGTACACGCTGCGCTCGATCATCGCCGCGTGCAGCCTCGCCGACGCGATGATGAACGTCGTCTTCTCGGCGGTCACGAACGCGCTCGGCGATTCGGAGAGCATGCTCTCGCGCGCGCTCGCGTCGGCGCTGAAGGCCGGCGTCGTCGGGCCCGCGCGCCTCCTGTTCCGCGCGCCGGCCGCGCCGCGCGCGAAGACCACTTCCGCGGGCACGGAGCGCGAGGAAGCGCACGCCTGAACCTGCGATGACCGAGCGCGAGACGATCGTGATCACCGGCGTTGGGCTCGCGAGCCCGAACGGCCGCGATCTCGCGGAATTCCGCGCCAACCTGCTGCGCGGCGTGTCCGGCGTCCGTGCGTGGGAGATCCGCCACGTCGGCAAGACGCTGGCCGGCGTGTGCGAGTACGACGCGCTCAAGCACCAGTCGAAGAAGGAGCTGCGCCGCGGCACGCGCGCGGGTTCGCTGGCCGTGTACTGCGCGAACGAGGCGCTCGCGCACGCGGGCGTCGAGCTCTCGCGCTACGACGCCGCGCGCGTCGGCGTGTACACCGGCATCACCGAGCACGGCAACGTCGAGACCGAGAACGAGATCCACCAGGTCAGCCAGTACGGCTTCGACCTGTCGTTCTGGAGCCACCACCACAACCCGCGCACGGTCGCGAACAACCCTGCCGGCGAGGTCACGCTGAATCTCGGGCTCAAGGGCCCGGCCTACTCGATCGGCGGCGCCTGCGCGGCCGGCAACATCGGCCTGATCCACGCGGCGCAGATGCTGCTGCTCGGCGAGGTCGACGTCGCGCTCGGCGGCGGCGTGTCCGAGGCGATCCACACGTTCGGCATCTTCGCGAGCTTCAAGGCGCAGGGCGCACTGGCCGCGCACGCGGAGCCGGCGCGCGCCTCGCGTCCGTTCGACGCCGCGCGCAACGGCATCGTGGTCAGCGAGGGCGGCTGCCTGTACGTGCTCGAGCGGCGCTCGGACGCGCTGCGCCGCGGCGCGCGCGTGCTCGCGGAGATCGCCGGCTGGAACGTCAACAGCGACGGCCACGACTTCGTGCTGCCGTTCGCCGACGGTCAGAACGCGTGCATGCGCGGCGCGCTCGCGCACGCCGGGCTGGCGGCGTCCGACATCGACATCCTGAACACGCACGCGACCGCCACGCCGTCGGGCGACGAGGTCGAGTGCGCGGCGATCCGCGCCGTGTTCTCCGACAGCACGCGCACGTTCGTCAACAACACGAAGAGCTACATCGGCCACGCGATGGGCGCCGCGGGCGCGCTCGAGCTGGCCGGCAACCTGCCGTCGTTCGACGACAACGTCGTGCACCCGACGATCAACCTCGAGCAGCTCGACGAGCGCTGCGAGCTGCGCAACCTCGTCGCGAACGAGCCGCGGCGGATCGCGCGCTGCGACCACGTGCTGAACATGTCGTTCGGCATGCTCGGCATCAACTCGGCGCTGATCGTGCGCCGTCCGCGCGCCTGAACACACGCCAGAGAAACAGCGCCGCGGCCGCCGGCCGCAGCGCATCGAACCACCCCCCTACCTTCCCATGAACGACGCCGAAATCCAGATCGCCATCAAGGACATCATCGCGCAGATCGCGCCGGACGAGGACCTCTCGCAGCTCGATCCGAAGCTGCGCCTGCGCGAGCAGATCGAGCTCGACTCGATGGACTTCCTCGACATCGTGATGGAGCTGCGCAAGCTGTACGGCGTGCACGTGCCGGAGGCCGATTACAAGGAGCTCGCGACGCTCGACGGCTGCGTGAGCTACCTGCGCCCGCACCTCGCGTCCCGCTCGCTGCACGTACTGTCGAAGGCGGCGGCGGCGCGCGTCTAGCCGCGCACGCGAAGCCGGCGCGCCATGCGCTACGACACGTTGATCATCGGCGCGGGGCTGGCGGGCCTCGCCGCCGGCATCCGCCTGTCGATGTACGAGCGCAAGGTCGCGATCCTCGAGCGCCACTCGCTGTTGGGAGGGTTGAACTCGTTCTACCGGCTGCGCGGCCGGCGCCACGACGTCGGGCTGCACGCGCTGACGAACGCGACCGCCGCGCGCACGGGAGCGCTGTCGCGCGTGCTGCGACAACTGCGCGTGTCGCGCGACGAGCTCGCGCTCGGTGCGCAGCGGCGCTCGCTGATCCGCTTCCCCGATCTGTCGCTCTCGTTCTCGAACGAGCCGGAGCTGTTCGAGAGCGAGCTCGCCGCCGCGTTCCCGGCGCGGCGCGACGCGCTGGCCGCGCTGCACGGCGAGCTCGCGGCCTTCGCGCCGGATGGACGCGCGGCGGCGTTCGCGAGCGCGCGCGCCGAGCTGCTGCGGCGGCTGGGCGACGAGCGACTCGTCGACGCGCTGCTGCTGCCGATCTGCTACTACGGCAGCCCGCTCGAGAACGACATCGACTGGACGCAGTTTCGCATCCTGTTCCAGAGCCTGTTCCGCGAGGGCATCGCGCGGCCGCGCGGCGGGATCCGCACGCTGCTCGCGGCGCTCAAGACGCGCCTGGAGTCCTGCGGCGCCGAGCTGCGCACGAACTGCGGCGTCGCGCGCATCCGGCTCGACGGCGCGCGCGCGGTCGGCGTCGAGCTCGACGACGGCAGCGAGCTCGCATGCGACCACCTGCTGTCGAGCGCGGGCCTCGACGAGACGCTGGCGCTGTGCGGCCGCGGCGGCGCGGACGCGCGCGCGGGCGCGGCGCCGGGACGCGACCTCTCGTTCCTCGAGTCGATCCACGTGCTCGACCGCACGCCGGCCGCGCTGGGACTGGACGCCGCGGTCGCGTTCTACTGCACCGCGGATCGCCTGTGCTACGCGCAGAGCGACGAGCCGACCGAGCCGCGCTGCGGCGTGCTCTCGTGCCCGGGCAACTACGCCGACCAGGAGGCCGAGGTCGCGACGCTCGTGCGCCAGACCGTCATCGCGAATCCGCTGCGCTGGCGCGAGCTCGCCGCGAGCGGCGACGACGCGTACCGCGCCGCGAAGCTCGCGCACAGCGCGCGCGCAGCGGCCGCCGCCGCGCAGCTCTTCCCCGATTGGAGCCCGCACACGCGCGACCTCGACGTGTTCACGCCGCGCACGATCGAGCACTACACCGGCCACGTGAACGGGCGCGTCTACGGCAGCCCCGACAAGCGCCTCGACGGCGACGTCGGCATCGGCGACCTGCACCTGATCGGCACCGACCAGGGCTATCTCGGCATCGTCGGCGCGATGATGTCGGGCATCGCGATCGCGAATCGACACGTCCTCCAGGCGGCGGGGGGAACGGCGTGAGCGAGCGCCGCTACTTCAAGGGATCGACCGACGGCAAGAAGCCGCTGGCGCGCGATCCGCTCGAGGGCGCGCGCGCGCGCTACGACGTCGTCGTGGTCGGCAGCGGACTCGCCGGACTCACCGCGGCGGTCGTGCTCGGCCGCGCGGGCCACTCGGTGTGCGTGCTCGAGCAGCACTACAACCTCGGCGGGATGGCGACGTGGTTCAAGCGCCGCGGCGGCCACGTGTTCGACATCTCGCTGCACGGCTTCCCGATCGGCATGCAGAAGACCTGCCGCCGCTACTGGAACGCCGCGATCGCATCGCGCATCGTGCGGCTCGACGGCGTGCGCTTCGCGAACCCGCAGTTCGAGCTCGACACCGCGTTCACGCGCGAGGACTTCACGCAGCTGCTCGTCGAGCGCTTCGGCGTCGCGAGCGAGCGCGTGCACGCGTTCTTCGAGCACATTCGCGCGCTCGACTTCTACGCGCCGTCGCGCGAGACGATCCGCGAGCTGTTCGAGCGCTGGTTCCCCGGCCGCAACGACGTGCACCGGCTGCTGCTCGAGCCGATCTCGTACGCGAACGGCTCGACGCTCGACGATCCCGCGATCGCCTACGGCATCGTGTTCTCGAACTTCATGAGCCGCGGCGTGTACACGTTCGCCGGCGGCACCGACCTCTTGGTCAAGGAGATGCGCGCCGAGCTCGCGCGCGTCGGCGTCGAGGTGTTCCACTCGGTGCAGGTCGAGCGCATCCTCGTCGAGGGTTCGCGCGCGCGCGGCGTGCTCGCGCACGGGCGCGAGATCGCGGCGGGCTGCGTGGTGTCGAACGCCAGCGTCAAGACGACGGTGCTCGAGCTCGTCGGCGCAGCGCAGCTGCCGGCGGACTACGTCGACGCGACGCGCGCGGTGCGGCTCAACAACTCCTCGTGCCAGGTCTACATGGGGCTCGCGCCGGATGCGGGGATCCCGTTCGTCGGCGACCTGCTGTTCAGCTCGACGCGCCGCGAGTTCGACTCGAGCGCGCTGTGCGACCTGCACGGCGAGAGCCGCACGTTCTCGTTCTACTACCCGAAGACGCGGCCCGAGCTCGCGCGCACCGCGATCGTCTCGTCGACGAATGCGAACTGGGCCGACTGGGCCGCGCTGTCGCCGCAGCGCTACGAGGTGGAGAAGGCCGCGCTGATCGAGGAGACGCTCGTCGATCTCGAGCGCCATCTGCCCGGCATCCGCGCGCGCATCGACCACATCGAGGCGGCCACGCCGCGCACGTTCCAGTTCTACACGCAGCAGCCGCTCGGCACGTCCTTCGGCACCAAGTTCGAGGGCCTGCAGGTGTCGTTCGACCTGCCGCGCCACGTCGGCGGCCTGTTCCACGCGGGCTCCGTCGGCATCATCATGTCCGGCTGGCTCGGCGCGGCGAACTACGGCGCGATCGTCGCGAACAAGGCCGATGCGTGGCTGCGGACGGGCGAGCGCGGCGCGGGCGAGCGCGCGAGCCTCGCGTCGAGCACCGAAACCGGCGGAGGCCGATCACGATGAAACACACGGGATCCACCGAACCGATGCGCGCGAACCCGCGCGCCGAGATCGAGGCCGCGCTCCCCCACCGCGACCCGTTCCTCCTGATCGACGCCGTGAGCGCGAGCGACGCGAGCTCGATCGAGACGCGCTGGCGCGTGCCCGCCGCGGCCGACTGGGTGCGCGGTCACTATCCGGGCCGGCCGATCACGCCGGGCGTGCTGCTGTGCGAGCACGCGATCCAGAGCGGCGCGCTGCTCGTCGCGCGCCTGATGGGCGGCTTCAAGGCGGCCGACGGCGCGCCGGTGCTGACGCGCATCTCCGACGCGCGCTTCAAGCGCATGGTCGTGCCCGGCGAAGAAGTCGCGACGCGCGTCGAGCTCGTCGAGCGCGTCGGGCCCGCGTGGTTCCTCTCCGCGACCGTGCGCTGCGCCGGCGCGAAGGCGCTGACGCTGTCCTTCGCCGTCTCGGCCTCCAGCGCGCTCGCCGCCGCCGCGGGCTCCGCGCCGGAGGCGGCGGACTGATGGCGCACGCGGCGGATCGCGGCCGGGCGGAGCGCGACGGAGCGAGCGACGACGCGGCGGGCAGCGACGCAGCGCCGGACTGGCTCGGGCTGCGCGGCCGTTCGTTCGCCGTGTTCGGCGTCGCGAACCGCAAGAGCGTCGGCTGGCACGTCGGCCAATCGCTGCAGCAGGCCGGCGCGCGCGTCGCGTGGGTCGTGCGCAGCGAGGCGCGCCGCACCGAGCTCGCCGCGCGCCTCGCGCCGGGCAGCGTGCACGTGTGCGACGTCGAACGACCGGCGGAGATCGAGCGCGTCGCCGCCGAGCTCGCCGCGTTGGGGCCGCTCGACGGCTTCGTGCACTCGATCGCGTTCGCCAACTACTCGCCGGATCCGGCGACCGGCGCGCCGCGGCCGTTCCACGCCACGCCGCGCGCCGACTTCCTGCAGGCGCTCGACGTGTCGTGCTACTCGCTCGTCGCGCTCGCCGAGGCGCTGCGCCCGCAGCTCTCGCGGCAGGCCTCGGTCGTCGCGCTCTCGATCTCGACGACGCGCATGGCGTCGGAGAGCTACGGCTACATGGCGCCGATCAAGGCCGCGCTCGACGCCTCGGTCGTGTTCCTCGCCAAGAGCTTCAGCGCGTTCTCCGAGGTCCGCTTCAACGCCGTCGCCGCCGGACCGCTGAAGACCTCGGCCTCCGCCGGCATCCCCGGCTACCTCGACGCGTACCTGCACGCCGAGTCGTGCACGCTGCGCCGCCGCGGGCTCGCGACGCAAGAAGTCGCCGACGCGGTGCTCTACCTGCTCTCCGCGCGCTCGAGCGGCATCAACGCGAGCTCGCTGCTCGTCGACGCCGGCATGGGCGTCAACTACTTCGACCGCGACCTGATCCGCCGCGCCAACCGCCCCGACCCCCCCGCCCCGCGGGCCCTCTGACGAATGTCCGCCGAGCTCGGTCCCGCTTCGACGTTCGTCTTCCGCATCCACCCCGAGCGGCTCGCGATCGCGCGCCTGCCCGCCGGCTCGGCAGTCCCGCCGTGGGCCGGCGGCTCGTGGTGCACGATCTCGCACACCGTCGACGAGCTCTCGATCGTCTGCCCGCAGTCGCGCGTGCCCGCGGCGGTCCAGCAGGAGCGCGACAAGATCGCCTTCGGCATCGAGGGCGTGATCCCGATGACGACGATCGGACTGCTCGCCGCGCTGTGCCGCGCGCTCGCCGACGCACAGGTGCCCGTCTTCGCGATCTCGACCTACGACACCGACTGGCTGCTCGTCTCCGCCGACCGCCTGCCCGCCGCGCGCCGCGCGCTCGAACGCCTCGGCCACCGCTTCAGCGGCTCCCCGCCGCCCTGATCCGCCCTCCTCTGGGTGAATGTCCGCCGGCTCACCGGCCGCGGACGGGCGCCCGCGACTCGCCGCCGACCACGCGACGGCGGACATTTGCACAGATTCGGGCGCCGCACCCGCCACCGCGCGCGAACCCGTGCATCTAGCGCGATGTGCGGAGCGAGAACAAGCGAAGTGGACGGAGCGGGCGGCTGCGCGCGATGCCGCACACGACGCGGCCGGAGCAGTCGCCGCGGCATCCGCTGCACGTGACGTCGCGCGTGCGCGCGGGGTTGCCGAACCTGCGGGAGGCGCGCACGCAGCGGCTGCTCGTCGACACGCTGCGCGCCGGCTGCGATCGCTTCGGCTTCCGCCTGATCGAGTACTCGGTGCAGACGAACCACTTCCACCTGGTCGTCGAAGTGCCCGACCGCACCGCGCTGACCCGCGGCGCGAAGGGCTTGTTCGTGCGCCTCGCCAAACAGCTGAACAAGCGCTGGGGCCGCAAGGGGAACGTGTTCCCGGATCGCTTCCACGCGCGCGCGCTCGAGACGCCGAGAGCGGTCCGCAACGCGCTCGTCTACGTGCTGCACAACGCGCGCAAGCACCGCTGCTGGGGCAGCGGCGTCGATCCGTTCTCCTCCGGCCCCTGGTTCGAAGGCTACCGCGACCGCGCGGCGCAGCGCGCGTCGGCCGGCTCGTGCCGCTCGGCCGGCTCGGCCGGCGCCGCTGGACCGGCACCACCGCGAAGCTGGATCGTCAGCACGGTGTTCCCCGACGGCAGCGAGTGGGTGATCAGCGGACTCGCCGACGACACGCGCATGCAAGGCTGGCCGCGCCCCGTCAGGCGCGCGCGGAGCTGGTTGCTCGCCGTCGGGTGGCGGCGCTTCGGTGCGATCGGGCTCGACGAGGCACCGGCATCCGCGGCTTGAGCAGCCCGCGCGCCAGCGCGCCCGCGCGGGCGCGAGCTCGCGTTCGCGGGCGCCCGCGCGCGCGTCAGCGCCGCCGGCCGCGCCCGCTGCGCTTCGGCGCCGGACCCGCGGCGCGCTTCTGCGCGAGCAACACGCACGCGCGCTCGAGCGACAGCGCCTTCGGATCCTCGCCGCGCGGCACCGTCACGTTCGTCTCGCCGTCGGTCACGTACGGGCCGTATTTGCCCTCTTTGACGACGACGGGCTTCTGATTCGACGGATCGGCGCCGAGCGTCGCGATCGGTTCGCGCGCCACGCCCGCCGCACGGCCGCGGAAGTTGCGCCGCTGCGGCTCGACCGCGAAGAGCGCGGACGCCTCGTCGAGCGTGACGGTCAGCAGCCGCTCCTCGGACTCGATGCGGCGGTACTCGGGCTTCTCGACGCCGGCGGGCGGCTCCTTCTCGAGGTAGGGCCCGAAGCGGCCGTTCTTCGCGCGGATCGCGCGGCCGTCGCGCGGATCGGCGCCGAGCAGCCGCGGCAGCGACAACAGCGCGAGCGCCTCGCCGAGCGTCAGCGTCTCGGGCTTCATCGACTTGAACAGCGACGCGCGCTTGACCGGCAGCGCGGCGACGTCGACGCCGGCAGACGCGCCCGCGCCAGCGTTTGCGGTCGCCCCGCCCGCCGCCGCCTTCGCCGCGCTCCCCTTCACGACCTTCGCGCTCTTGTCCGCCTTCGCGCCCTTCTCGGCCTTCGCGCTCTTGCGCGCCTTCTTCACCTTCGGGCCATCCGACGGCGGTTCGTCGCCCCACTGCACGAACGCGCCGAACCGACCGGTCCGCACGTACACGGGCCGACCGTCCGCCGCGACGCCGATCGGCGCGGACGCCTTCTGTGACGTCGCGAGCAACTCGATCGCGCGCGCGAACGTCAGCTCGTCCGGCGCGAGCCCCGACGGCACGGTCGCGCGCGAGTCCTTCCACTGCACGTACGGTCCGAAGCGACCGACGCGCACGACGACCGTCTGCCCCTCGTGCTGGCCGAGCACGACCGAGCCGACCTCGCGCGGATCGATGCCGTCGGCCTTGGTCTCGACGACGCTCTTCAATCCGGGGTTCTTCCCGGTCCAGAAGTCGCGCAGGAACGCCAGGCGATCGAGCTGCCCCGCCGCGATGCGGTCGAGCCGCTGCTCCATGTTCGCCGTGAAGTCGTAGTCGACGATCACGGGCTCGAGCAACTCGAGCACGTGCACGACCGCGAACGCGAGCCAGGTCGGCACGAGCGTCTTGTCGCGCGCGACCGCGTACTCGCGCGACGTGATCGTGTCGATGATGCTCGCGTAGGTCGACGGGCGCCCGATGCCGAGCTCCTCGAGCCGCTTGACGAGGCTGGCTTCCGTGTAGCGCGACGGCGGCGCGGTCGAGTGCGCGCTCGGTTCGGCGCTCGCGACCTTCGCGCGGTCGCCGCGCGCGAGCGGCGGCAACACGGTCTCGCGCTCGTCGAGCGCGCTCTCGACGTCGTCGCGGCCCTCGACGTACGCGCGGCGGTAGCCGGCGAAATCGGTCGTGCGGCCGCGCGCGACGACGGCGATGCGGCCGATCGGCCCGCCGCCGGGCGCGCCCGCGAAATCCGCGGCCAGCACGACGGCGTGCGACGTGTAGCGCTCGTCGGCCATCTGGCAGGCGACCGTGCGCTTCCAGATCATGTCGTAGACGCGCGCCTCGAGCTCCGACACCTCGCGCGCGACCTCCTCGGGCAGGCGGAACACCGAGCCCGCGGGCCGGATCGCCTCGTGCGCTTCCTGCGCGTTCTTCGACTGGTTGCCGTAGAAGCGCGGCGAGCTCGGCAGGAACTCCGCGCCGTAGCGCGAGCCGACCAGATTGCGCGCCGCGTCGATCGCCTCGCGCGACAGCGAGGTCGAGTCGGTGCGCATGTACGTGATGTAGCCGTTCTCGTACAGGCGCTGCGCGATGCGCATCGCCTCCTGCGCGCGCAGGCCGAGCTTGCGACCGGCTTCCTGCTGGAACGTCGAGGTCGTGAACGGCCCGCGCGGCGAGCTCGTCTTGCCCTCGCTCTTGACCTCCTGCACCTCGAACGCGCCGCCCGCGACCGCGCGCGCGATCTGCGCGGCCGCCGCGGCGTCGAGCACGACGGCGTCCTTGCCCTTCAGCGCGCCGCGGTCGTCGAAGTCGGAGCCGCGCGCGAGCTTGCGCCCGCCGATCGACGTGATCTCGGCGGCGAAGCGCCGCGCGTCCTTCTCGAGCTCGAGCTCGACGTCGTGCCAGGCCGCCGCGACGAAGGCCATGCGCTCCTTCTCGCGCTCGACGAGCAGCTTCGTCGCGACGCTCTGCACGCGCCCCGCCGACAGCCGCGGCGCGATCTTGCGCCACAACAGCGGCGAGACCTCGTAGCCGTACAGGCGATCGAGCAGGCGGCGCGCTTCCTGCGCCTCGACCAGGTTCATGTCGAGCGGCCGCGCCTCCTTGACCGCGCGCTGGATCGCCGCCTTCGTGATCTCGTTGAACACCATCCGCGAGACCGGCACCTTCGGCTTCAGCACGTCCAACAGGTGCCAGGCGATCGCCTCGCCCTCGCGGTCCTCGTCCGTCGCGAGGTACACGCTATCGGCGCCCTCGAGCAGCTTCTTCAGCTTCGAGATCTGCGCCTTCTTGTCGTCGGGCACCACGTAGACGGCCTGGAAGTCGTGATCGACGTCGATGCCCAAGCGCGCCCACTTCTCGCCCTTGATCTTCGCCGGGATCTCCTTGGCGCTCTGCGGCAGGTCGCGCACGTGGCCGAAACTCGCTTCGACGGCGAAGTCCGCGCCTAGGTAATCCTTGATCTTCTTCGCCTTCGTGGGCGATTCGACGATGACCAGATGCTTCATGAACGGGGACAGGGAGTACCCCGCGGAGGGGAACCCGTGCAAGAGGGTCGCGGTGGAATCCGCTTTCGGCAAGAATCCGCGGCAGCCGTCGTCGAGCGCGCGGAGCGCTCCGCGCGAACCATGCACCTCGCCTCCTGGCCGTATCCGCCGCGCTCGCACCTGTTGCGGTCGGGACTGCGCATGCACTTCGTCGACGAAGGACCGCGCGACGGCGAAACGCTGCTGTGCGTGCACGGGAATCCGAGCTGGGGCTACCTGTTCCGTCCGCTGATCGCCGGACTTTCCGACGCGCGCCGGCTCGTGGTGCCGGATCACCTCGGCTGCGGGCTCTCGGATCAGCCGCGCGACGCGCGCTACCGGCTCGAGCAGCACGTCGACAATCTGGAGCAGCTCGTGCTCGCGCTCGACCTGACCGGAATCACGCTCGTGCTGCACGACTGGGGCGGCGCGATCGGGATGGGGCTGGCCGCGCGCCAGCCGCAGCGCGTCGAGCGGCTCGTGCTGATGAACACCGCGGCGTTCCGCGCGCCGCGCATCCCGCTGCGCATCGCCGCGTGCCGCTGGCCGCTGTTCGGCGAGCTCGCGCTGCTCGGCGGCAACGCATTCGTGCGCGCCGCGCTCTCGATGGCCGTCGAACGGCCGCTCGACGCGCAGGCGCGCGCCGCCTACCTCGCGCCGTTCCCGAGCTGGGGCTCGCGCCGCGCGCAGCTCGCGTTCGTGCGCGACATCCCGATGTCCGCCGAGCATCCGTCGTGGCCGACGCTGGTCGCGATCGAGCAGGCGCTCGAGCGCTTCGCCGATCGCCCGTGCCTGCTCGTGTGGGGCGAGCGCGACTGGTGCTTCACCGGCGCGTTCCGCGAGGAATGGCAGCGGCGCTTCCCGCGCGCCGAGCGCTGCTCGCTCGAGGACGCCGGCCACTGGCTGCTCGAGGACGCGCCCGAGCGCGTGGTCGCCGCGGTGCGCGCCTTCCTCGAACGTACGCAGCTCGAGCGGACGCAGCTCGACCGCGCGCAGCTCGAGCGCGACGCCAGCGCGCGCTCGAGCTGACCGCGCGATGGATCCGATCCTCGCCCTGCCCGAGCCGCCGCGCGACGCGAACATCGCGCACTGGCTGCGCGACGAAGTGCGCGCGCGGCCCGAGCAGGCGGCGGTGATCTGGCCGCGCGGCGCGCGCTGGTCGAGCCTCTCGTTCGCCGCGCTCGACGAGCGCTCCGACGCGCTCGCACGCGGCCTGCGCGCGCGCGGGCTGCGCGCCGGCGAGCGCGCGTGCGTGTTCCTGCGCCCGGGCGGCGACTTCGTCGCGGCGATCCACGCGCTGTTCAAGCTCGGCGCGATCCCGGTGCTGATCGATCCGGGCATGGGGCGCGCGAGCCTGCTCGCGTGCGTCGAGCGCGCGGCGCCGCGCGCGCTGATCGCCGTCGGCCGCGCGCAGCTCGCGCGGCGCCTGTGGCCGCGCGCGTTCCGCTCGGTCGAGCTGTGCGTGTCGAGCGCGCCGCTCGGCCTGGGCGGCGTCGACTTCGACGCGCTGGCCCGCACGCCGGGCCCCGCGTTTCCGATCGAACCGCGCGGCGCGGACGAGCTCGCGGCGATCCTGTTCACGTCGGGCTCGACCGGTCCGCCGAAGGGCGTCGGCGCGACGCACGGCAACTTCCGCGCACAGCTCGCCGCGCTGCGAGCGCTCTACGCGTACGAGCCCGGCACGGTCGACGCCGCGTGCTTCCCGCTGTTCGCGCTGTTCGACAACGCGCTCGGCATGACCAGCCTGTTCCCGCCGCTCGATCCGTCGGCGCCGGCGCGCTGCGAGCCCGGCCTCGTCGCGCGCGCGATCGAGGAGCACGGTGCGCGCTCGGCGTTCGCGTCCCCCGCCGTCTGGTCGCGCATCGTGCACTGGGCGAAGGAGACGAACACCGGCTTCACGGCGCTGCGCACGGTCACGAGCGCCGGCGCGCCGGTGCCGCTCGGCCTCGTCGAGCGACTGCAGCGCTTCCTGCCGGACGGCGCGTCGATCCACACGCCGTACGGCGCGACCGAGGCGCTGCCGGTCGCGAGCATCGCGAGCGCGGACATCCTCGGCGCGTGCCGCGCGCCGATGCTCGAGGGCTGGGGCACGCCGCTCGGACGCGCGGCGCCCGGCATCGACCTGCGCGTGATCCGCATCGGCGACGCGGCGATCGAGCTCTGGAGCGACGAGCTCGAAGTGCCGCGCGGCGCGATCGGCGAGCTCGTCGTGCGCGGCCCGGTCGTCACGCGCGGCTACGAGGACGACGCACAGGCGACGCGGCTCGCGCGCATCGCTCCCGCGGACGGCGCGCGCGGCGCCTGGCACCGCATGGGCGATCTCGGCTGGATCGACGGCGACGGGCGCGCGTGGTTCTGCGGCCGCAAGAGCGAGCGCGTCGAGACCGAACACGGGCTGCTCGTGCCGGTGGCGGCGGAGAATCCGCTGAACGAAGTGCTCGGCGTGCGGCGCACCGCGCTGATCGGCGTCGGCGCGCGGCCGCGGCAGCGCGCGCGACTGCTCGTCGAGCGCTCGTTCGCGCGCGAGGGCCTGCTGGACGAGCTGCGCGCGCAGCCGCTCGCGCAGCCGCCGGCGACCGCCCACGTCGCGGCGCGCATCGGGCCGGTCGAAGTCGAGCTCGCCAAGCGCATGCCCGTCGACGCGCGGCACAACGCGAAGATCCGCCGCGACGAGCTGCGCCGCGAAGCGGAGGCGCGCGCGTGAGAGTCCTCGTCACCGGCGGCAACGGCTTCCTCGGCCGCGCGATCGTCGAGGAGCTCGTCGCGCGCGGCCACGAGGTGACCTCGGGCGCACGCCGCGCGCAGCCGGAGATCGAGGCGCTCGGCGCGCGCGCGGTGCAGCTCGATCTCGCCGAGCTCGACAGCGTGCGCAACGCGGTCGCCGGCCACGACGCGGTCGTGCACGCGGCCGCGCTGACCGGCGTGTGGGGTCCGCGCGCCGCATTCGTCGAGACCAACGTGCTCGGCACGCGGCGCGTGCTGCAGGCCTGCGTCGAGCAGGGCGTCGCGCGCCTCGTCTACACCGGCTCGCCGAGCGCGTGCTTCGACGGCCGCGACCACGTCGATGCGTCGAACGACCTGAAGTACGCGCGGCGCTTCCTGTCGCCGTATCCGGAGACGAAGGCGCTCGCCGAGGCCGAAGTGCTCGCGGCCAACGGCCGCCTCGGCCTGTTGACCTGCGCGCTGCGCCCGCACCTGATCGTCGGCGCGCGCGATCCGCACCTCGTGCCGCGGCTGCTCGCACGCGCGCGCGCCGGGCGACTGCGCATCGTCGGGCGCGGCGACAATGAGGTCAGCCTGTGCCACGTGCGCAATGCGGCCGTCGCGCACGCGCTGGCGCTCGAGCGGCTCGATGCGAGCGCGCGCCACGCCGGTCGCGCGTACTTCGTCGTGCAGCGCGAGCCGGTGCGGCTGTGGCCGTGGATCGCGCGGTTGTGCAGCGCGGTCGGCGCGCCGGGCCCGCGCGGACGCGTGCCGCTCGGCGTCGCGTACGCCGCCGGCGGCGCGTGCGAGCTCGCGTGGAAGGTCGCGCGGCGCGCGAGCGAGCCGCCGATGACGCGCTTCGTCGCGCTACAGCTCGCGCGCTCGCACTCGTACTCGCTCGCGCCGGCGCGCGCGGACTTCGGCTACGAAGAGGTCGTCTCGCTCGAGGAGGCGACGGCGGAACTCGCGCGCGCTTTCGCGCGCTGAACCAACGCGTCAGCCGAGCTGCTGCGCCGCCCAGTCCCAATTGAGCAGCTTGTCGACGACCTCCTGCGCGTACTTCTTGCGCAGGTTCTGGTAGTCGAGGTAGTACGCGTGCTCCCACACGTCGATCGTCAGCAGCGCGCGCTGCCCGTGCACGAGCGGCAGGTCGGCGTCGGCGGTCTTCACGACCTTCAACGCGCCGCCTTCCTCGACCAGCCACGCCCAGCCGGTGCCGAACTGGCTGACCGCTGCTTCGACGAGCTGCGCCTTGAACTCGTCGAAGGTCTTGAACGCCGACTCGATCTTCGCGAGCAGCGGCGCGCCGGGCTTGCCGCCGCCGCCGGGCTTCAGCGAGTTCCAGTAGAACGTGTGGTTCCAGATCTGCGCGGCGTTGTTGAAGAGCTTCGTCTTCTCCTTGTCCGCCGCGGCCGCGCGCACGATCGCCTCGAGCTCCTGCCCTTCGAGCGGCGTGCCCTTGACGAGCTCGAGCGTCGTGTCGACGTAGGCCTTGTGATGCTTGCCGTGGTGGAACTCGAGCGTGCGCTGGCTGATCACCGGCGCCAGCGCGTCGATCGCGTACGGCAGCGCGGGCAGCTCGACGCCGCCCTTGATCGCGGGCGCTGCACCCGCGCCGAACGCAGCGCCGCCGCCTGTGCCCGCGTTCGCGGCGGAGCGCGCGCTGGCGAGGAATGCCGCGGAGCCGACGACGGCTCCGGCGAGGACGTGACGACGATCGACCGCGCCGCGGGAGGGTTGCGCTTCCATGCGTCTGAGGTAGCACGCCGCCCGCGCGAATGGAACCCCGCCGATCGGCTAGGCTCGCGTACGGATGTCGGACCACGCGCTGCTGCACCGCCTGCGCTTCCACCTCGAACGCGCGCTGCGCGACGGGCAGGATGCGGACTGGAACGCACTCGCCGCGTGCCTGCGCGAGCTCGAGCCGCGACTACCCACATTCGCCGACCAGCCGTTCGCGCGCCGGCTCGCGCGTGCGCGCGCACTGCTCGACGCGCGCATCGCGCCGGCCGACGGCGCGCAGCTTTTGCGCGAGCTCGCGGAGGCGACGCGCCGGCCGAGCGCGGCGCCACCGAGCACTGCGAGCGCCGAGGCGCGCGCCGCGGCGCTGCTGCGCGGGCGCGCGCTGCTCTTGATCGGCGGCGATCCGCGCGAGGACGCGCGCGTGCGGCTGTGCGGCGCGCTCGAGCTCGCGCACGTGCACTGGCCCGCGACGAGCGAGGGCCGACCGGTGCCGGCGGAGCTCGAGCCGTGGATCGCGCGCGCCGACGTCGCGGCGGTCGTGCTGCTGATCCGCTGGATCCGCCACGCGCTGAACGACGTCGCGGCGCTGTGCGCGCGCCACGACAAGCCGCTCGCGCGCGTCACCGGCGGCTACAACCCGTCGCAGATCGCGAACGCGCTGCTCGAGCAGTGCGGCAAGCGGCTCGGCGCGCCGTGAACGCTCAGTACTTCGTCAGCGCCCGCGCCAGCGCGACGAGGCGCGCGTTCGCGCACATCGACAGCAGCACCGCCGCGCCGAACACGTAGACGCCCGACTGCGGCCGGCACTCGGCCATGATGCCGAGCTTCGCCGCGACGACGAGGATCGCCACCGCGAACACGTCGAGCATCGACCAGCGGCCGAGCCACTCGAGGCGATTGAGCCAGGTCGCGCGCGCTTCGCTCGTCATCGGACGCCACCACAGCACGAGCAGCGTCCCGAGCTTGAAGATCGGGAACAGCACCGAGAAGCACAGCAGCACGATCGCGAGCAGCATGTCGCCCGACTCCCACAGGCCGGAGATGCCGGTCAGCACCGAGTAGCTGCTCTCCCAGAACACGAGCTTCTCGACTTCGAGCAGCGGCAGGAACAGCCCGATCGGCAGCGTGATCAGCGCGAGTCCCAGCAGCGTCGGGCCGACCCATTCGCCGCGCACGAGCTTGCGCAACGCGCACACGCCGTCGACCGGCGCCGGCGCGACCGCGGCCGCCGCGAACTGCGGTTCCGGTGTCGGCGCGGGTGGGTTCGGGGTCTCGCTCATCGCGACGCAGTCAGCGAACTTCGTTGGCGAGCCGCTCGCGACCCTCGGTCACGAGCCGCGCGAGCAGCGCGCGCAACGCGCTCTCGGTGCGCCAGTCACGGTAGCGCGCGCGGATGCGCTCGCACAAGATCGGCACGCGCGGCGCGGGCGCGGGCGCGCACGCGACTCCGATCGGACGCCCGATCAACTCGGTCAACAACGGCGCGAGCTCGCGGAAATCCAGCCAGCGATCGACGGCGTTGTAGATCTCGCCGCGCAGGCTCGCGTCCCCCACCGCGTCGGCGAGGATCTGTGCCGCGTCCTCGGCCGCGAGCACGTACGAGCCGTGCCGCTCGCGCAGCTCGCCGTGGCGCAGCGCTTCCAGCACGCTCGACGCGCACGGCGTCTCGTCGAAGCCGCTGCGGCGTCCGAGCACGAGCCCGAGTCGAAAGATCGACACGTTGAGGCCATAGGCCTGCGACGACGCGAAGCACAGCTTCTCGACCGCCGCGCGCATCGCGCCGTAGAACTCGGTCGGCCACAGCGGGTAGCGCTCGTCGCGCGGCGCGCGCGACTGCAGCGGATCGGCGTTGGGGTCGCGGCCGTAGACGGCGTAGCTCGAGACGTAGACGAGCTGGCGCGCGCCGAGCGAGCTCGTGCGTTCGAGCAGCCGCATCGTGCCCGCAAAGTTCGTCTGCACGTAGTGCTCGGCCTCGCTGCGGCCGGGCACTGGAATCGCTCCGGGATGCTCGAACGCCGCGTGCACGATCGCGTCGGCGCCGTCGCACAGGCGCGCGATCGGCTCCGCCTCGTCGAGACGGCCTTCGATCCACTCGACGCCGGCTCGCGCGGCGAGCGTGCGACCGGCGCGCGGTCGGACGAGCGCGCGCACCGCTTGTCCGCGCGCGAGCAACCGCTCGACGAGCAGCGGGCCGACGAGGCCGGTGGCTCCGGTCAGCGCGACCTTCATCGAGCGGCGCTCACTTCACGCGCTCACGCCGTCGGCGCCGGCAACTCGAGCGAGCGGCTCGCGCGCAGCTCGCGCACGAGCGCGTGGAACTTCTCGAACGGCACGACCGTCTGCTCGCGGCTGCCGCGCCGCCGCACCGCGACCGTCCGCTCGGCGACCTCGCGATCGCCGGCGATCAGCATGTACGGCGTCCGCGCCTTCTCCGCCGTCTGGATCTTCTTGTTCATGTGGCTCGGCTCGTCCATGCAGCCGACGCGGAACTGCTCGGCGCGCAGGATCCCGGCGAGCTCGCGCACGTAGTCGGCGTGCTGCTCGCGGATCGGGATCAGTGCGATCTGCTCCGGCGCGATCCACAGCGGGAAGCGCCCGCCGAAGTGCTCGATCAAGCCGCCGACGAAGCGCTCGAACGAGCCGAGCACCGCGCGGTGCACCATGATCGGCCGCTTGTGCTCGCCGTCCTTGTCGGTGAACGAAAGGTCGAAGCGCTCGGGCAGGTTGAAGTCGCACTGCACGGTCGAGTTCTGCCACTCGCGGCCGAGCGCGTCGCGCACCTTGAAGTCGATCTTCGGCCCGTAGAACGCGCCGCCGCCCTCGTCGAGCACGAGCGGCAGCTTCGACTTCTCGGCCGCGGCCTTGAGCGCCTCGAGCGCGCGCTCCCACACCTCCGGCGCGCCGATCGCCTTCTCCGGCCGCGTCGCGAGGTACGCGGTGTACTGGAAGCCGAACGTGCGCAGCGTGTGCGTGATCAGCTCGATCACGCCGGCGATCTCGTCGGCGAGCTGCTCCGGCGTGCAGAAGATGTGGCTGTCGTCCTGCGTGAAGCCGCGCACGCGCAGCATCCCGTGCAGCACGCCCGAGCGCTCGTAGCGGTAGACGGTGCCGAGCTCGGCCCAGCGCAGCGGCAGCTCGCGATACGAACGCCCGCGGCTCCTGTAGATCAGGATGTGCCCGGGGCAGTTCATCGGTTTGATGCGGTAGAGGATCTCGTCGATCGACATCGGCGAGTACATCAGGTCCGCGTAGTTCTGCAGGTGCCCCGAGACCTGGAAGAGCTTTTCCCGCACGACGTGCGGCGTGTAGACGGGCTCGTAGCCGCGCGCCAAGTGCTCCTGCCACCAGAACGCCTCGATCTCGCGGCGCACGAGGCCGAGGTTCGGGTGCCAGAACACGAAGCCCGCGCCGGCCTCCTCGTGCGTCGAGAAGAGATCGAGGTCCGTGCCGAGCTTGCGGTGGTCGCGCGCCTTGACCTCTTCGAGCCACACGAGGTGCGCGGCGAGATCCTCCTTGGTCCAGAACGCCGTGCCGTAGATGCGCTGCAGCATCGGCCGCTTCTCGTCGCCGCGCCAATACGCGCCGGCGACGGTCAGCAGCTTGAACGCGAACTCGCGGTCGAAGCGATCGATGTGCGGACCTTCGCACAGATCCTCCCAATCGCCGTGGCGGTAGAACGTGATCGGCTCGTCGGCCGGGATCAGGTCGACCGCCTCGACCTTGTAGCTCTGCCCGTGCGCCTGCATCCGCGCCTTCGCCTCGTCGCGGGTCAGCGTGATG
>SCVU01000219.1 GCA_004296785.1 Planctomycetota bacterium | reverse complement strand
CGAGCGTGACGCCCGCGTCGAGGTACAGCGCGTCGTGATCCGGGTCGAAGCTGACCATCGCGTCGATCAGGCCGGGCACGATGTGCGCGCCGGCGAGCTCGATCACGCGCGCACCGGTCGGTGCGACGAGGTTCGGCTCGACGCGGCGGATGCGCCCGCCTTCGATCTGCACGTCGCGCACGGCCGGCGGCTCGCCGGGTGCGCCGATGTGCACGGTCGCGCCCCGCAGCAGCAGGATCTCGGCGACGGGCGCGGGCGCGGACTCCGGCGCGGTGAGCGGAGCGGGCTTCGGAGCCGGTTCCTGGGCGGCCACGCACAACAGCAGGGCGGCGAACATCGCGGCAGATCTTAGGCACGCCGCGCGAGCGAGACTACGATGCGCCGGATGAGCCAGGTGCCGCGCGCAGCGCTCCCGACGGTCCGTCTGGCGGGCGACGAGCTGCCGCGCGGCCCATGGGGCTACGCGCGCAGCGTCGAGGGCCCGCGCGACGGCGACGTCGAGCCGGGTTCGCTGGTCGAGGTCGAGGACGCATCGGGGCGCTTCGTCGGTCACGCGCTGTACAACCAGGGCTCCGACATCGCGCTGCGCTGGCTGTCGCGCGGCAAGAAGAGCGCGCTCGCGCGGCCCGAGCAGTTCCTGCTCGAGCGGATCGCGGCTGCCGACCGGCTGCGCAAGAAGACGCTGCGCCTGCCCGAGGTGTGCGACTCGTGGCGCGTCGTGCACGGCGAAGGCGACGACCTGCCCGGCCTCGTGATCGACAAGCTCGGGCCCGCGCTGGCCGTCGAGTACCACGCGCTCGGCTTCTGGAAGTTGCGCCGCGCGGTCGAGGCCGCGCTCGCGCAGCTGTATCCGGACCATCCGATCCACGCGCGCGTGCCGGATTCGGCCGCGCGTTCCGAGCGCATCGCGCCGCGCGAGCTCGCCGAGCTGCGCGACGCGCCGCGCGCGCCCGAGGTCGACGTCGTCGAGCACGGCATCGCGTTCCCGGTGGTGCCGGCGAGCGGCCACAAGACCGGCTGGTTCTGCGACCAGCGCGACAATCGGCAGCGCATCGCGGCGCTCGCGCGCGGCCGCGACGTGCTCGACCTGTGCTGCAACGCCGGCGGTTTCGCGCTGCACGCGGCGCGCGCCGGCGCGCGCTCGGTGCGCGCGGTCGACCTCGACGAGGTCGCGCTCGCGCGCGCGGAGCGCGCGGCGCTGCGCGCGAACCTGCCGGTGCGCTTCGAGCACGCCGATGCGTTCGACGCGCTGCGCGCGCTCACGCCGAACACGCGGCCGGACCTCGTCGTGCTCGATCCGCACAAGCTCGTCGCGAACCGCAACGAGCTCGAGAGCGGGCTGCACCGCTACGCGGACTTCAACTCGCTCGCGATCGGCGCCGTGCGGCCGGGCGGGCTGCTCGCGACGTTCTCGTGCTCGGGCGCGGTCGATCTGTCGACGTTCATCGGCGTCGTGTTCAGCAGCGCGCGCCGCGCCGAGCGCGACGTGCGCCTGCTCTCGATCCTCGAAGCGGCCCCGGATCACCCGCAGCGGCCCGACTTCGCGCGTTCGCGCTATCTGAAGGGCCTGTTGCTCGCGCTGGATTGAGTTCCGCGCGCTGGACGCAACGGCGCCCGCGGCGCTGCTGGCTGTGGACGACGGGCACTCGCGGACCTACAATCCTCGCCCTCACTGAACGCGAGAGCCGCCGGCGACGGAGGCTCTCGCGTCGTGCATCCGCCCTTTTCGAATCCGTCTCCCGACCTCCCGCCGCGGCCTGCGAACCGCAGCGCGGGGCCGGATCCGCCCGTCGATCGCGCCACATGACGCTCGTCCTCCACTTTCAACAGGAGAACTGGGAAGCCCTCGAAGTCAGCTGGACCGAGATGATCTCGGCGAAGTCACCGGTAGAACCGGTGGTCGAGCTGCTGCTCGTGGCGACGGAGAAGCGGTTGATGGGCCGCTGCGTGCCGCTGGTCAAGGAGCACGCGAAGGCGCTGGCCGCCAACGGCGACGCGACGGGCGCGGCCGAGATCCTCGGGCTCGCGATCCTCGGCGGCGGCTCCCCCGGCGAGTTGTCGGCCGACCTGTACCGCGCGGCCGAGCACGCGTACCGCGAAGAGGCGTGGTGGGCGGTGTACTCGGAGATGGCGGGGCTCAACCTGAACTCGCCCGACATGCGCAGCGCGTGGCGCGCGTTCCGCAAGCTGCTCGCGATCAAGGAAGGCGCGGTCGTGCTGCACGCGTCCGGCTGGGGCATGGGCAGCGTCACGCGGCTGGACCGCGACGCGCTCGAGCTCGAGGTGCAATTCGTCAAGGGACGCCGCGACAAGTTCCCGCTGAAG
>SCVU01000218.1 GCA_004296785.1 Planctomycetota bacterium | reverse complement strand
AGCCGGCGTACTTGTAGAGCGCGAGCAGCCCGACGTTGAACACCACGGCGGCCGCCACGATCCCGCGCGCGCGCCGCGGCGTCGCGCCGGACAGCGCGAGGCCGAGCGCGTAGTTGACCGCGATCGAGACGAGCAGCACGAGCACCGCGCGCGGCTCGCCCCACGCGTAGAACAGCAGGCTCGCGAGCAGCAGCACCGCGTTGCGCAGTCCGCGCGGCGCGAGCGCGGTCAGCGCCAGCACCGCCGGCAGGAAGAAGAACAGGAAGACCGGGCTGCTGAAGACCATCGGCCGGCGCGCCTCACTCGCGGTAGCCGAGCACCACGAGCAGGCACGGCCCGCGCGCGATCACGTCGAGCCCGAGCTCGGCCGCGCGCGCGATCGCCCGCTCGCTCTCGGCGCCGGGCTGCATCCACAGCCTCCGGATGCCGGCCGCGGCCGCCTCCTCGACGACCTTCTCGGTCACCGGCGGCGGCGTGATGATCGACAGCCCGCGCACGCCCGCCGGCAGCTCGCCGATCGACTTCGCGCAGCGCACGCCCTCGATCTCGACCTCGCGCGGGTGCACCGGCGTGACCGCCATCGAGTGCTGCAGGTAGCAGCGCAGCACCTTGTTGCCGTACTTCGAGCGGTCGGTCGATGCGCCGACGACGGCCCACGGCCCGGCGGCGAGGAACTCGCGGATCGAATCGGTCATCGGCGCGAGCGTACCCGGGCGGGGGCTCGCTCCGGAGCGCGCGCGGCGATAATCTTCTCCGCCCAACCGCGCCCGCCACCCTCGTGACGCTCACCGCACGCAAGCCCGCCCGCCGCCGCTCCGAGGTCCCCGCCGACGTGCGCCGCGCGCTCTCCTCCGGCGAACTCGAGAGCGCGAACCTGATCGAGTGGCTGATCGTCGATCAGGTCGCGCTGCTCGGCACGCTGCTCGAGCAGCTCGAGCTCGACGCGCACGCGCGCCGCGTGCTCGCCGCCGCGCGCCCGCTCAAGCGCAAGGGCGTGATGCAGCGAGTCACCGGCATCGGCGCGCTGCTCCACGCGCTGACCGAGTCGCTGTCGCTGCGCGAGCGGCTGCGCGTGCGCAAGGCGATCCTCGCACACCGCTCCGACATGGTGCGCGCGTGGGGCGCGTGCCTGTTGTGCGCCGAGAAGCACGTCGCGCTGCCCGAGCGCCTCGCGAAGATGCGACCGCTCGCCGCCGACGCGCACTTCGGCGTGCGCGAGATCGCTTGGGCCGCGCTGCGGCCGCACGTCGCGCACGAGCTCGACCGCGCGCTGCGCCTGCTCGAGGCGTGGGCACGCGACCGCGATCCGAACATTCGCCGCTTCGCGAGCGAGGTCACGCGGCCGCGCGGCGTGTGGTGCGAACACATCGCCGTGCTGAAGAAGGATCCGGGCCGCGCGGCCGAGCTGCTCGAGCACCTGCGCTCGGATCCGTCGCGCTACGTGCGCGACTCGGTCGGCAACTGGTTGAACGACGCGGCGAAGAGCCGGCCCGACTGGGTGAAGACGCTGACGCGCCGCTGGCTCGCCGAGTCGCAGACGCAGGCGACGAAGGCGATCGTCAAGCGCGCGACGCGCGGGCTGCGCGACCGCGCGGGCGAGAAGTCGCGCGAGACGTCGTGAAGCAGGCGCGCGAGCGCGCGCCGTCTGCGGCGCTGCGCGCGAAGGCGCGGCGGATCCAGGCGCTGCTCGACGAGCTGTACCCGGCGCCGCAGATCCCGCTCGCGCACTCCGACCCGTACACGCTGCTCGTCGCGGTCGTGCTGTCCGCGCAGTGCACCGACGAGCGCGTGAACCAGGTCACGCCCGCGCTGTTCGCGCGCGCGCGCACGCCCGCGGCGATGGCGCGGCTCGACGCGAGCGAGATCCTCGCGCTCATCAAGTCGTGCGGGCTCGCGCCCGCGAAGTCGAAGAACATCCGCGAGCTGTCGCGCCGCATCGTCGAGCTGCACGGCGGCGCCGTGCCGCGGACCTTCGCGGAGCTCGAAGCGCTGCCGGGCGTCGGGCACAAGACGGCGAGCGTCGTGATGACACAGGCGTTCGGCGTGCCCGCGTTCCCGGTCGACACGCACATCCAGCGCGTCGCACAGCGCTGGGGCCTGTCGGACGGATCGAGCGTCGAGCGGACCGAGCGCGACCTGAAGGCGCTGTTCGACGAGCGCGACTGGGCCAAGCTGCACCTGCAGATGATCTGGTTCGGTCGCGAGCAGTGCACCGCGCGCGCGCACGACGCTGCGGCGTGCCCGATCTGCTCGTGGGCGGCCGGGTAGCGACGAGGCCGTCTCAACGCAGCGCCGGCTCGAGCACGAGCTCGAATCCCGGCAGCGCGCACAGCGCCTGATACGTCGCGTCGGCCCGCAGCGCGGCGACGTCGACTTCTCCAGCGCTGCGCGCCTGCCCCAGCCAGTGCAGCGCCAGTTGGACCTCCGGCGCGACCTCCTGTTCGCTGCGGCGGCCGAAGTGCAACTCCGCGCGGATCCAGTCCGCGAGCAGGCTCGCTGCGAACAGACGGCCCTGCGCGCCGCTGCCGCTGCGCTGCTCGGCCGCCGACACGAGCTCGAGCGCATCGGCACTGCGATCCAGACGCGTTTGCAGGCAGTAGGCGAGTCGGCGCGCGCAGAACGCGAACTGATCCCGCGCGTCGCGCCGATCGGAAGAGATGTCGAGCGCTGCACACGCCGCATCGAACGCGCGCTTCAAGTACGGCAGCGCCGCGAGCGGGTCGGCGTCTTCGACGTACGCGAGGTAGTCGAGCGTGTAGGCGAGCAACACGCGGTGGTCGATCTGATCGGGTGCCTGCTCGACCAGGTGTTCGAGCTCTTCGACGCCGCGCAGCAGCGGTTCGCGTGCCTCCGGTCCGCGGCCCGCGCGCGCCAAATAGGTGCCGCACTGCAACAGCTGATTGGCGAGGAACGAGCGCGTGCGCAGGTTCCCAGGCTCCTCGGTCACCAGATCCTCGAGCAGCGACACCGCATGCGCGCCGTCGGCGCGCGCCTGTTCGAACTCGAGCTGCCCGCCGGCGGCGCGCGCGCCGAGCAGCATCGCGTACATGCCGCGCGTGCGCGCGTCGCGCGGGCGCTCTGCAAACAACTCGCGTGTGATCGTCAACGCCTCGTCGATGCCGCTGCGCTGCAACGCGGGGTCGCCGAGGTCCACGCTGCGCCAGAGCATCTCCGCCAGCAGCGAGCGGCGCTCGTACTCGTCCGGCCGCAGCTCCCACTCGGCGCGGACTTCGCGCAGTCCCTCGGAGTAGGCCGCGCGCGCGAGCTCGGGACGGCCGGTCTGACTGTAGAGGCTCGTCAGGCGCTGCGCCGCCGAGGCGATCGTCGCGCGGATCGGGCCGCGGTTCTCGGTCCTCGCGAGCAGTCGCCGCGCCATCTCCAGCGCGCGGGAGAACTCCACCTCCGCCAACTGCAGCGCGCCGAGATCCGCGAGCGTCGCGCCAAGATGCAGGTATCCGTCGGCGAGCGCGAGCACGAGGTCGTCCGGCCGCAGCGCGACGTGTCGCGCGAGCTTCGGCAACGCATCCTCCAGCGACGGCCGCGCCGCAGCGGCCGACGCCAAGTTCGCCTGCAAGCGCCCGACGCGCAATTCCACCCGCGCGGTCGCGAGATCGAGCTCTTCCGACTCGGTGTTGTGCGCGCGGAACTCGGCCAGGAAGCGCTGCGCCTCCGCCAGCGCCTTGGTGCGCACCGGCGTCAGCTCGGGCGTCGCGTTCCCGTTGGGGTCGTCGATGTGCGCGAGCAGCGCATCGATCGCGCCGACCGCGCGCTCGAGATTCTCCTCCGCGCGCGACCGCTGCTGCTGCGTGATCCGCTCGGCGGAGCGCAGATCCTCCAGCGCGCTCTCCGCCTGCCGCGCGCGCAGCGCCTGTTGCCAGGACAGCAGCGCCGGCACGCCGACCGCCGCGAGCAGCAGCAGCGCGAGCGCGGCACTCGCGGCCGGGTAGCGCCGGATCCAGCGCCAGCCGAGCTCCAGCGAGTTCGGGGCGCGCGCGGCGATCGGCTCGCCGTGCAGCGCGCGCTCGAGATCGGCGCGCAGTGCGCGCACGGTCGCGTAGCGCCGGCCGCGATCCGCGTCGAGCGCGGTCAGGCAAACGACTTCGGCATCGCGCGAAAGCTGCGGCTGCAGCGTGCGCGGCCCGACGCGCTTCCCGGCGAGGATGCGCGCGCGCGTGAGCTCGGTCACCGGCTCGAGGAACGGCTGCTGCAGGGTCGCGAGCTCGTAGAGCGTGACGCCGACGCCGTACACGTCCGTGCGCTCGTCGATCTCGCGGATGCGGCCGTCGACCTGCTCCGGCGCCATGTACGGCAGCGACCCCAGCGCCGAACCGCTGCGCGTGAGCTCGCTCGCGCCCTGCTGCAGCGCGAGGCCGAAGTCGAGCAGCAGCACGCGCCCATCCGCGGTCAGCATGCAATTGGAAGGCTTGAGATCGCGGTGCAGCACGCCCTGCGCGTGCGCGTGTTCGAGCGCGCGACACATCTCGATCGCGATGCAGAGCGTCGTGCGGGCCCAGTCGCCGTCGAACAGCGGCGCGGCGGCGCCGCCGGGCGCGCCAGCGCCGAGCGCGCGTGCGAGGTCCGCGCCGGACAGAGCGCTCGGCGCGCGCCCCTGCAGCCGCGCGATCAGCTCGGCCAGCGACGCGCCGCGCACGAGCTCCATCGCGAAGTACGGCACGCCCTGTTCCTCGCCGACCGCATGCACCGCCACGATGCCGGGGTGCTGCAGTCGAGCCACGATCTCGACCTCGCGTCGGAAGCGCTCGCGCGCGCCGGAAAAGTAGAGCTGTTCGGGCCGGATCAGCTTCAACGCGACTTCACGTCCGAGGCTCACTTGCGTGGCCCGGTACACGACGCCCATGCCGCCTTGACCGAGGCGTTCGTGGAGCCGGAAGTCTCCGAGCGCCTCGGGGAACTCGCGCGGGGCCTCGATCGGTCCCAAGCCGGAACCGAGCAGCAGCTCCAGCCGTCGCCGCAGCGCCGCGGCGTGCTGCGGGTGGCGCGCGCACAATTCGTCGACGACGCGCGAGCCTTCGTCCTCGGCGCGCTCGAGCGCCTCGGCCACGAGTTGCTTCAGCTCCGCGCGCGCGTCAGTCGACTCCGCTTCACCGGGCGCCATCGCCGCGTCCTGACTGCTGCGCTCCGAAGTGCATCCAGTCGGATATCCTAATCGCGGTGACGGCGACCTTTGCGGACTTGGCTCAGGCGGCGTCGCGCGGCGAAGCTCCGGCGGTCGAGCAGCTCTTGGAGCGCTGCCTGCCCGGATTGAAGGCGTTCGTGCGTCTGCGCGCCGGCGCGCGTCTGCGCGAGCGCGAGAGCGACGACGATCTCGTGCAGTCGGTGTGCCGCGAGGTGCTCGCCGATCGCAGCGGCTACGACGCGCGCGACGAAGGTCTGTTCCGGCAGTGGCTGTTCACCGCGGCGCAGCGCAAGATCGCGGATCGGTACGAGTACTGGCGCGCGCACAAGCGCGACACCGATCGCGACGAACCGCTCGCCGCGCAACGCGGCTCGGCCGGCGCGAGCGACGTGCTCGCGGCGTACTCGGCCTTCGCCAGCCCGAGTCGGGCCGTCGTCGCGCGCGAGGAGCTCGCGCGCATCGAGGCGGTCTTCGCGCGCCTGCCCGACGAGTACCGCGAGGTGATCGTGATGGCGAAGCTGTTCGGACTGTCGCGCGCGCAGGTCGCGGAGCAGCTCGGACGGACCGAGGCCTCGGTCAAGGGCTTGCTGGCGCGCGCGCTGTCGGAGCTGGCCGAGCAGTTGGATCTCGATCGCTCCTGACCGCTGCGCGCGGCGCGCGCTTGCGCACGCCGCGCTGCAACGAGAGCGGGGCCGTGGTCCCGCTAGGAACCACGGCCCCGCATGGCGGCACAGCCGCCGACCTCATTCGCCGATCGTCACGCGCAGTCGGTCGGACACCGACGCGTTCGAGAACAGCTCGCAGGGCGTCTGCGGCGTGCCGACGACCGTCCACTGGAACTCGACCTCGATGCCGTTCACCGCGGCCGTGAACGGCACGGCGAGCGTGACGGGCGGCACGCTCGTGCCGCTGGGGATGCGCGCAAAGGTGACGAGGAACGGGTTCCACGCGCAAGTGCCGCACACGAGCGGAGTGCCGGGCGCGGACATGTTCAGGATCGCGAGGGCCGAGCCCGCGGCCACGCCGCTGTTGCCGACCGCGAACGCGAAGTTCCCGATCACCGCGGGCCCGTTCGTCGTCACGCTCCCGCCCCCGCCACAGGCGCCGCCGAGGCTCTGCGAGCTGCCGGGGCCGAACACCTCGCCGAGCTGGCCGTGGATCTTCTGCGCCGTCTCGTAGGCGATGAACAAACCGTCGTTGGCGAGCGAGTACGCGTTCGAGCGCGCGGCCATCGTCAGACCATTGACGGGGAGCACCGTTCCGACCGGCGTGGGGATCGTCGCCATGGAGATCAGTGCGCCGTCGATGATCGAGTAGCGGCGCATCTGCTCGCCGAGGCCCCAATCGGAGCAGATGAAGGCGCTACCGCCCGAGATCGCGACGCCGGAGTCTTCGATCGTGCCCGTCAGGCTGATCGGGTTCGTCGCGATGAACGTCGAGATGTGCTCGAAGGCGAGGAAGGTGCTGCTGAGCTTCCCGAGCCAGTCGTAGCGCGTCGTCGTCCACGCGAGGATGTTGCTGGTCATCCGCGAAACCACGTGGCGCGAGCCGTCCGCGGCCATGTCGAGATCGAAGTTCATGATGCCGGAGTCCACGCCCGACGGCAGCAGGACCAGGTGACCGGTCGGGACTCCCACCGAGTCCAGCAGCTCGCACTGCAGATTGGACGCGATCTCGTAGCCGACGAAGTGTCGGCCGCTGTTGTCGGGAAAGCGCGCGAGCTTGGCGTTCCCCTGCGTGCCGGTCTCCACGATGAACGTGGTCCCCAGCGACGGCGTGCCGCCTTGCGGAACCGAGATGCTGCGGCTGCGCACGGCGCTGCCGCCGAGCGTGTCGATCGACCACACCGCCAGCGCGCTCGCACCGCCGGAGCGGCGACCCGCGACGTCCACGCTGGTGATGCTCGTGCCGCCGGAGCTCTGCAGCACGACGATCGAGGAGAGCGAGTTGCCGTTGGGCCGCACCGAGCGCAGCAGCGCCGATCCGCCGATGCCGGCGGCCTGCGTCCACGCGACGATCACGCTGTCGCTGGGATCGACCGCGGCGACCTTCGGATTCAACGCGAGCGTGGTCGTGGCGACCTCGACGGGGATCGCGCCGGCGATGGGCGTTCCCGAAGCGTCGTACGAGCGCATCGTGACGTCGTAGTCGGAGCTCGAGTAGATGACGGTCCAGGCCGCAACCCAGGCGTCGGACGACTCGCTCCAGATCACGTCCGGGTAGCGCTGATCCTGCGTGAAGCCGGTGCTCAGGTTGATGCTCGTGCCGATCAGCGGATCCAGCACGAGCGGGAACGCGGCCGAGTCGACGAACGCGTCGGGGAGCGAGAGCTCGACGTACTGCCCCGCGGCGTCCGCGCCGGACTCGAGGCGGCCGGCGACGCGCGCACCGCGCGCGTCGATGCCGGTCACCGCGCCGATCGAAACGCCGCCGATGCCGGGCTGCGAGAACGCCAAGCGCGAGTCGGTCGACTCGCTCAACGCCAGCTCGCCCGACACGCGCATGCGCACGACGAGGTCGCCGTCACCGGCGGGGCGCTGTTCGAACACGAAGCTCTGCTCGAGCCCCGCGTCGGTCGCGTCGTAGCGCTCGATCACGCCGCCGTCGCGCTGGAACTGCGCGAACTCGCCGGCGCGCAGCGGCAGGCGCGGCTGTGCGCCGACCAGCTCGACGCCGCCGCGGGACGCGCTCGCGAACGACAGGTACAGCGGCAGGTTGCGCGGCGCGCGCTCGCCGAGCGCCGGCACGAACTCGACGCCCGCGGGCGTGAAGAAGGCCTTGTAGTCGGGGCCGAGGGCGAGGAACGCGCCGTCGACGTGGTGCAGGCCGGCGCCGGAGTCGAAGGACAGCGCGGGTTGGGTCTGGGCGAACAGCGGACTGAGGCTGGCCGCGGTGGAGATCAGGAGGACGGGTGCAAGGAAGCGCATGGGCTCGATCTGGGTTCGGAGTTGGATGAGGTCGGTCGGCGGCGCGAACGGTCACCCGGGCGCCCCAGGAAGCACTCCGGAGCGCGGCGCGAACGGACCGCGGAATCCAAAGTTTCAATGCTCCGCGCCGCGCATCGTCGGACTGCTCCTGGGCGAGCGGCTAGCGCGCGCGTTCGGTCCGTCCCGTCTCTCGCGCGGGACGCGCGGCGCGCGAACTCGCGGCGCGACTGCGTTCTTCGGAACTCGTCCGGCAGCGCGGCGCGTCCGAGCTCTCACTCGGAGAGTGCGCGGCGCCACACCGGTGGCGCGACGCCGCGCAACCCGCTCGACACCGTCGAGTCATCGGCCGCAGTCGCCACCTCGGAGAGTCGTCATGCGCACTCGCGCTCCCTTCGTGTCCACGCTTTCGTTCCTCCTTTCCGCGCTCGCACTGCTCGCGCTGCTCGCGCCGCCGGCGCGCGCGCGTCCGAGCGAGCTCCCGCCGACCGCGCGCGCTCCGCGCTCGTCGCTCGCGCCCACCGAGTTCGGCTGGGCCTTCGACGGCTACAAGCTCGCGCCGGCGCCGGCAGCGCGGATCCTCGACGTGCTCGCCGCCCACGACGACGGTGCGGCCGTGCTCGCGAGCCTGGTCGACACCGGCGCCGATCCCGCGTCGATCGCGTGGTCGTCCCTCGGCAGCTTCACGCCGCAGGAGGCGGCGCGGCTCGACCCCGCGCTGCTGCCCGTGCGCGACCAGTTCGTCGCGCTGCGCGACGGGATCAACGCGATCTTCGCGCCCGTCGACCTCGCGGTGCTCGAGCTCGAGGTCTGGCTCGGGTTCCGCGGAACGAGCGAGGGCCCGGCCGATCAGGTCGCGCTGCTCGTCGCGACGTTCGCCGGCGGTGAGACGCGCCTCGTCTACGGCCGGCACGACCACTACGCGAACGGCTCGACGCGCGTGCTCGAGTTCGACGGCGCGTTCGTCGACGAGGCGGCGGCCGACGACCTCGTCTCGCCCATCGCCGGCCCGAAGTGGATCAAGGTCAAGGACAAGTGGGCGAAGTTCAAGCAGTGCTTCAAGAACTGCCTGATGATCTCCGCGCCTCCGCTGACCGCGCTCCAGGTCATCTGCCTGACGTTCAGCGCGGTCGCGTGCATCCCCGCGACGGGGGGTTGGCCCGCGTGCTTCACCGCGGCGGCCGCGGCCTGCGGGCTGGGTCTGCTCGGCGTGCAGGTCACGTTCTGCGGGATCTACGCGCTCAGCTGCTGAGCGCTCGACCGCGGCGTCGGTGCGCGCTCCACGCGCATCGACGCCGCGCTCCGCCGCGCTACGATCCGCGGAATGAGCGGCGGTGAGCGCATCCCGAAGAGCCTCGGCGCGAGCGACTACAAGTCGGTCTGGAACGCGATCGCCAGCGTCCGCGAGCACGCGTTCGAGCTCGTCGACGAGAGCACGAGCGAGGAAGCGCTCGTGCGCAGCGGTCAGCAGCTCGCGCCGCACGTCGTGCAGGGTCTCGGCATCTCGCGCGACGACGTCGTGCTCGAGATCGGCTGCGGCGTCGCGCGCCTCGGCCGCGAAGTCGCGCCGCACGCGCGCGAGTACTGGGGCCTCGACGTCTCCGAGAACATGCTCGCGATCGCGCGCGAGCGCTGCGCGCACCTTCCGAACGCGCGCTTCGTCGCCGGCAACGGCGCCGATCTCGCCGGCCTGCCGGACTCATTCGCCGACGTCGTCTACTGCCATGCGGTGCTGATCCACATGGACAAGGAGGACCTGTACTCGTACCTCGTCGACGCGCGGCGCGTGCTGAAGCCCGGCGGGCTCTTCTACTTCGACGTCTGGAACCTCGCGCATCCGGTCGGCTGGCTGCGCTGGCAGGTCGAGCGGACGCTGTATCGCTCGAAGGCCGACCGACCGCTGCACCGCAACCAATTCAGCACCGCGGCGGAGCTGCGCGCGATGCTGCGCGTCGCCGGTTGGGAGGTGCTGCACCTCGCCGAGACGATGATGCTGCAGCCCGTGGTCACGCACGTGCCGCGGGGCGTCGATCGCGCGCGCTTCCTCGCGGAGCTCGGCGCGCGCCGCGGCAACTGCTGGGAGGCGCTGCGCTGGCGCGACGGCGATCACGAGCACATGGCGCGCAAGATGATCGAGCACCTCGCGGAGTGCGGGCGCGCGCCGGAAGTCGATCCGACCGGGCCGCCGCTCGACGCGCCGACCTGAGTCAGGAACGCACGCAGACCGCGACCGGGTTCGTCACGCTCATGCTCGACGGATCGAGCGCGCCCGGCACGGTCGGCAACAGCGCCTGCAGCCAGCACGTCCAGCCGACCATCTGCGGATGCGCCGGGAGTGGAAACGACAGCTGTGCGGGCGTCCCCTCGCCGCGCCCGACCAGTGGCACGATCGCGTACAGCGCGCTCGGATCGATCCACACGGTGCCCTCGACGCCGGGGAACGTGTTGTTCGCGGCGCGACGCGCGAGTCCGACGAGCGCGACGTGCCCGAGCGGCGCATAAAGCGCGAGCGTCTGCAGCTCACCCGGCGCGCTCGCGCGGCCGAGCGAGAGCATCGGCGCGGCCGCGGTCGACGCGGTCAGCTGCGAGCTCGTCGCCGACACGCTGACGAGGTTCGCCGCGCCGTACGCGATCTGCGAATCGGCCGCGGTGAGCTGCGCGGGCGAGGAGCTCGTGCGCCAATCGACGCTCGATCCGTGGAACTGTGCCGCGCCGGTCGAGCGCGCGACCCAGA
>SCVU01000217.1 GCA_004296785.1 Planctomycetota bacterium | reverse complement strand
CCGAAGCGGCGCACAGCTCGTCTACGCGCGCGGCGGCGGCGTCACCGAGCATTGGATCGCGCGCGCGACTGGCATCGAGTTCGACGTCGAGCTCGCGCGGCCGCTGCCGGGCCGCGGCGATTGCATCGCGCGCTACGAGCTCGATCCGCTCGCCGCCTCGGCGCTGGCCGCGACCGAGGGCGGGATCGCGTGGACGGTTCCCGGCGTCGGCACGCTCTCGATCGGCGCGCTCACGGTGATCGACGCCGCGGGCGCGCGTTGCGCCGGCTCCGTCTCGCTGGTCGATGGCGAGCTCGAGCTGCGCGCGCCGAGCGCATTCGTCGACGCCGCCGCCTATCCGCTGCGCCTCGATCCGCTGATCGGCAGCGTGGGGACGATCTCGTTCGCGAATCCGTTCTACGACAACTCGGCCAAGGAGTCCGACGTCGCTCACGACAACGCCGTCGATCGCTTCCTCGTCGTGTGGCGCGAGCCCGCGCCGACGTCGGGCTTCGACGTGCGCGCGCAGCTCACCGACATGAACGGTGCGAAGATCGGCGCGTCGCTGCTCGTCGCGTCCGCGGTCGCCGCGCAGGCGCCGAAGGTCGCGGCGGTGCGCTCGAGCGGTCGCTTCGCGGTCGCGTGGCAGGACGGCGCGAACGTCCGCTGTCGACTGGTCCGCGCGAGCGACGGGCTGCTGTCGTCGACGCTCACGGTCGCAACGACCGCGTCCTCGGCCGCGAGCGTCGACGTCTCCGGCGACGCGACCGGCACCGACGACGACGCGCTCGTCGTGTGGCGCCATTCGACGGGCGCGATCCGCGGGGCCGAGATCGCGACGGCGAGCGGGATCCCGAGCGCCGGCGCATCCGTCGAGCTCGTCGCCAAGCCCACGTTCGGTTCGCTCGGCGGCGTTGCGATCTCGAAGAGCGGCGGCAGCGCGGCGCGCCACTGCGTGGTCTGGGAGGCGCGCAGCGTCGCGTACCCGAACCCGAGCCTGCAGTACGTGAGCGCGCGGCTGTTCGACCGCGAGCTCGCGCCGATCGGCTCCGCGCTCGCGCTCTCCACCGGCGACTCGCTCGAGGAAGCGAAGCCCGACGTCGACGGCAACGGCAGCGACTTCGTCGTCGTCTACTCGAAGGGACCGCAGGGCGCGCCGAACGAGTGTTTCGCGCGCTCGGTTCGCCACTCCGCCGGCGCGCTGGTCAGCTACTCGGGCGAGACCGAGCTCAGTCTCACGAACTTCCGCCACGATCTCGGTACGGCCGTCGCGATGAGCGGCTCGAAGGCGTACGCGCTGTGGGTCGAGCAGCCGACGGTCAATTCGCTCGCGCTGCGCGCGCGCGGTCTCGCGCCGAACGGCTGCATCACGTGCGAGTCGACGTTCGACGTCGCGCTCGCGCTGCCGTTCCTCGCATTCGCGTTGCCCGCCGTCGGCGCGGAGATCGGCGGCGTCGGCGAGGATCGGCTGCTCGCGACCTGGCAGTCGAACGCGGGCGGTCCGCGCTTGATCATCCAGGGGCGCCCGTTCGAGGCGTTCGGCCCCGGTGCGGCCGCCGTCGATCTCGGCGGCGCGTGCGGCAGCGCCGGCGCGATCTCGAGCTCGGGTCTGTGCGCGCCCGGATCGACGGACTTCCGCGTCGAGCTCAGCGGCGCCGAGCCGGGCGCGACGACCGCGGTGCTGTGGCAATCGTTCGCGCCGTATGCGCCGGTGAGCTGCGGCACGTGCGTGTCGGAAGCGAGCGGCGTGTCGTACCTGCACTCGCTCGCGGGCGGCGCCGCGGCGCACTCGTTCGCGATCCCGTGCAACGCGTCGCTCGTCGGTGCGACGACGCGCTTCCAGTGGAAGGTCTACGGCACCTCGCAGACGCCGTGCGCGACCTCACCCGGGCTCGCGCAGACGTCGCGCCTCGAGTGCACGTACACGCAGTGACGCGCCGCGGCGTCGTGCGCTAGCGCCGCTCGACCGGCCCGCTCCACGCGCCCATGCCGCCGGTCAGGTTGTGCAGGTTCGCGAAGCCTTCCTTCGTCAGCATCTCGCACGCGGCCGCCGAGCGACCGCCGCCCGCGCAGTAGACGAGCGTCTTCTTGCCGTCGCGCGGCAGTTCCTTCAATCGCTCGGGCAGTTCCTGCACCGGGATCAGCAGCGCGCCGGGAATCACGCCGGTCGAGGTCTCCTGCGGCGTGCGCACGTCGAGCACGCGCACGCGCTCGGCGACGACGAGCTGCTTGCCCTCGTCCGGCGTCACGTCGAACCAGAGTTGTCCGTCGCGGATCATCTCGTCGGTCAGCGGGGCGCCCTTGCGCACGAGCACGAGCAGTTGGCGCAGCTCGGCCACGCGGTGCTCGATCTCCTCGGCGGCGCCCGACGCGAGTCGGCGCGCGTCGGTCTTCGCATCCGCGGCGGCCTGTGCGATGCCGGCGGCCTTGGAGCGCGCGGCGAGCGCGACGAGCAGTGCGACGAGGGCGGTGACGAGCGCGGCGACGGCGATCCAATCCATCCGCTCGTTCTAGCGCGTGCAGCGCGCGCGCGCCACCTCGCGCGGGAGCGCGCCGCGCTCAGTCCGACCGCTTCACGCTGATCGCGCCGCTCGACGAGCGCAGCACGAGCTTCGCGCCGCCGTCGCCGACGCGACCGCGCAGATGCCCGTCCTTCGCCTTGTACCCGGCCTCGAGCAGCACCGCGAAGTCGCAAGTCACCGAGCCGTAGTTCGTCTCGGCGTCGAGGTCGAACGCGAAATCAGAAGGCAGCGCCGCGTCGACCTTGCCGTAGCCCGAGCGCAGCTCCCACGTGCCGGTGAGCTTGCTCCCCGGTACCGCGTGCACCGACACGTGGCCCGACGACGAGCGCGCCTTCGCGCCGTCGAGCACGCCCTCGACCGAGACGCCGCCGTAGCTCGACTCGGCGTCGACCGAGCCGCGGATCGCGCTCGCGCGGATCGCGCCGCTGGAGGTCGACAGCGCGAACTCGCCCGCAGCGTCCTCGACCGTGATCGAGCCGTAGCCGCTGCGCAGCCGCGCGCTCGCGCCGGCGAGCCGCTGCGCGCGCACGTTGCCCGAGCTGCTCTCGGCGACGACGGCGCCCTGGACGTCCTCGAGCGCGATCGCGCCGTAGCTCGTCTTCGCCTCGAACTTCGGCGCGCGGACCTCGGACGCCTCGAGCGAGCCGGAGCTGCTCGCGATCGAGACGGACGCGCCTTCGACGCGTTTCGCGACGACCTTGCCGTAGTCGGTGCGCGCGTCGACCGCGCCGGCGACGTCGGCGAGCTCGATGTTGCCCGAGCTCGACTTCGCGCGCACGTCGCCGCGCGTGCCGCGCACCTCGATCGGGCCGTACGAGCTCGAGGCCAGCGCCGACGCGAACGCGCCTTCGCAGACGAGCGCGCCGGACTTCGAGTCGAGCTCGACGTGGACGCCGGCCGGGACGCGCGCGGTGTACGCGACCTGCGCGGACAGGCCCGCGCTCGACAGCCCGTCGCGCACGACGAGCGGCTCGCCCTCGAGCGCGAACGACAGCGAGCCGCCGGAGCCGGTGCGCGCGAGCTTGAAGCGCTCGAGCACGGCTTTCGCTTCCTCGGCGTTGCGACCGCGCGCCTCGAAGCTCGCGCGCAGCTCGGGCGGCGAGCCCGCCGGCGCTTCCAGCACGTCGATGCGACCCCACGGCGTCGCGAGGCGCAGCCGACCGCCCGCGGCGAGCTCGAGCGGCACCGTTTCCTCGCGCGTCGCCGTCGCGGGCAGGTCGATGCCGCCGACGACGACGCGCGAGGAGGCGCCGCCGCCGTGGATCCCGCCGCCGCAGCTCGCGACGAACGCGAGCGGCGCGATCGGGAGTGCGAACAGGAGAGCGAACGCGATCGAACGGCAGTCGCGAAGGCGCATGACGGGTCCCGGAGCTAGTGGGTTTCGAGCGCGCGCCGGCGCAGGATCGCGACCGACGCGGTGAATCCGTGCAGGAAGTTGCGGCCGCCGACCGGGCCGACCTCGCCCGCGGCGAAGAAGCCGGCGAGCGGGACTTCGCGCTCGAGCCCGGCGAGCACGCACGTCGCGTCGTGATCGGGCTGCGTGAACAGGCGCGAACCGCGGCCGTTGCACGAGAACAACAGCGCGCCCATCGCGGCGTCGCCGCCTTGCGCGCGCATCAACAGGCGCAGGTCCTCGCCCGCCGACGCGGCGTCGCGCACGAGGAACTGCAGCGTCTGGCCGCGGCGCACGTGCTCGCCGACCGCGAACACCTTCTCGCCCTCGGACAGGCCGAGGATGCCGCGCACGAGGAAGTCGCCGCGCTCGAACACCTGCTTCGCCGCGTCGATCGCGAGGCCGACGAACGGGCCGCGGCGGAATGCGCGCTGGTCGACGGGGCCGAGCTCGCCGAGCGTCGCCATCAACACGTCGAGCGCCGGGCGGCCGCCGAGCTTCTCGACGACGTTCTGATTGCACGCGGTGATCACCCACGGCTTGCCGACCGGACGGCAGCCCTGGCTCACGACGGTGCGGACCTCGGTCGCGCCTTCGATCAGCACGCCGAGCAGGCCCTGCTCGTGCAGGCCCTCGTGCGAGATCAGCAGGTTCTGGCCCGGTCCGCTGCCGCCGCTCGCCATGCCGCCGATCGCGAGCACGCCGGGAAGCGTCGTGTCCAGATGCGCGAGCCACGCGTCCATCGGGAAGCTGTACGGCTCGCCGAACACGAGCAGCGACGCGCGCGCGCGATCGGCGATGCGCGGGAACGCGCCGAACTCGAACTCCGCGTCGCCGCGCTGCGTCGCGCGCACTTGGAACACTTCGACGCGCGTCTCCGGCAGGATCGCGCCGAACAGCGAGAGCGCGGGCGACTGTTCGATCTCGCGTCCGCCGCCGACGACGCTCTCGCCCGTGCATCCGGCGAGCGCGCGCGCGCCGGTCGCGCGCGCGATGCGCGGGCCGAGCTCCTCGAGCGCCGAGCCGTGGTGGTGCGTCGCGAACGCGAGCACGAGGTCCGGCGCGCGGCCGCCGAGTCCGGCGCGCAACGCGTCGACGACTTCGCGCTCGGCGCGCGCGGACGAGCCGTCAGTCGAGAGCGCACCTGCGAAGACGGGCGAGTCCATGCCGGGAACAGCCTATCAGGGCTGCCGAGCGGGCCGATACGATGGCCGCCCGATGCTCGTCGAGCGCTCGCGATCGCTGCTGCGCCTGTTGTTCGCGCTGTCGGTCGGCATGTCGGTGCTCGCGCTCGGCTTCGCCGCGCAGAACACGCTCGAGCTCGCCAACGGTGCGACGCGCCGCGACGTCGAGTCGAAGGCGCTGCGCTTGCAGCCGGCGTTCCAGCAGCTGTGCGCGAACCTGCGCGCGACGCTGCCGGCCGACGCGGACGTGCTGCTCGAACCGTCGCGCCTCGATCGCTCGGGCGTCTCGCCGCAGTCGCGCTGGCACCTGTCGTTCAACTACGAGCTCGCGCCGATCCGCTGCTACACGCGCGAGCCGGCGGCCGCGAGCGGGACGCTGGTCGACTGGCCGCGCTGGGTCGAGCGGCACTTTCCGGGTGCGGTGTTCGAGCCGGATCAGGCGCTCGCGCCGATCCCGGATGCGGAGCTCGAGCGCGCGTTCGAGCAGCGCCGCATCCGCTGGCGCATCACGTACCCGCAGGCGGCGCAGCTCGCGGTCGACGAAGTGCGGCTGTGGCGCCGCGAGAGCGGGATGTGGAAGGCGGTGCCGCTCGCGCAGGCGCCGGCGCCCGAGCCCGCAAGCCCGCTGCGCTCGCTCGGCGCGGCGTTCGCGGTCGCCGCGAGCTTGTTCGTCGCCGGCAGCGGCCTCGTGCGCGCGCTCGGAGCGCGCGCGCGCGCCGCGGCGATCGAATGGGCGAGCGACGGGCTCGCGATCGGGCTCGCGCTTGGCGCGTGCGCGGTGCTTGCGTGGTGCGCGGGCTCGCGCGGCGCGCTGACGCCGACCGTCGGACGCGCGCTGCTCGGCGCGTTCGCGGCCGCCGGCGCGCTCGGGTGGTGGATCGCGCGGCGCAGCGGCGCCGCGGCGGCGAGCACCGCTGCACGACCGAAGTGCGCGAGCTCGCCGTGGACGCGCACCGAGCGCGCGCTCGCCGCGCTTTGCATCGCGTTCTGCGCGTACGCGGCGCTGCAGGCGTACGGCGTTCCGCTGCACCGCTTCGATGCGACGCAGCACTTCGCGTACAAGGCGCGGCTGCTCGCGTCGGAGGGACTCGGTGGCGCGGGCTGGACCGATCTCGACGGACCGGTCGGCCGCATCGTCACGCACCCAACCTATCCGCCGCTCGCCGGCGCGCTGACCGCGCTGTGCAGCAGCGTGCGCGGCGCGTTCGACCCCGACGCGGGCAAGCTGCTCGCGGCGTGCTTCGTGCCGCTCGGTGCAGTGTGGTTGTTCCGCTGGCTGCGGCCGCGTTCGCGCACGGCCGGGCTGCTCGCCGCGCTCGCGTGGTGCGGATTGCCGTTCGTCTACTACGCGTGGACGAGCGCGTCGAAGGCGGGCGCCTTTGACTGGATCGGCCTCGTGTGCGGGCCGGCGCTCGCCGCGCGCCTCGGAGCGGACGGCTATGCGCAGCCGTACTTCTCGGACCTGCTCGACGGCACCGGCGATCTGCCGCTGGCCGCGCTGTGCATCGGCCTCGCGCTCGCGCTGCGCGAGCTCGTCGCGAGCCGCGCCGAGCTCGCGAGCGGCGCGCTCGCGCGCGGCGCGCTCGCGCGCGGCGTCGTCGTCGCGGGCGTGCTCGCGGCCGCCGCGCTGCTCGTCAAGAACGAGGGGCTGCCGCTCGTCGCGCTGCTCGTGCTCGGCGCGTGCGTCGCGAGCTGGCGCGGCGCTTCCGTGCCGCGCATCGGCCTCGCGCTCGCCGTCGCCGCCGTGTGCGCGGCGCCGTGGTGGATCGCGAAGCGCGCGATCCCGCCGATCGACGAGAACTACGGCGGGCTGCTGCGCCCCGCGCACGTGCTCGCGAGCCTCGACCGAGCGAGCGTCGTCGGCTCCGAGTTCCTCGCCGCGTTCGGGCGCGTGCTGCGCTGGAACCTGCTGTGGCCGCTGTGCGCGCTCGCGCTCGTGCTCGCGCTGCCCGCGTGGCGCAGCGCGCGCCGCGATTTCGTCGCGCTCGCACCCGCGGTCGTCGGCGGCGCGTGCGCGTACTTCGCCGTGCTGCTCGTCACGCCGTGGGATCTGCAGGTGCTGTTCAGCACGTACATCCCCGACCGACTGTTCGTGCACCTCGCACCGCTCGCGGTCGCGCTGGTCGCGGCGATCGCATGGCCGCCGCGGGAGTCCTGCGCGTGAGCGACGCGCATCCCGCCGCAGCCGAGTCCACGCCGGCGCAGCGCGAGCCCGGCGGATGGTTCGCCGCGCTCGTCGCGCTGCTGGCGGCGGTCGAAGGCGCGTGGGTGCTGTGGGAATGGGTGCGGGCCGGCACCACGCCCGGCGCGCGCTCGCTCCTCGACGCGCTGCCGCTGTGCCTGCTCGGAGCCGCCGCGCTGCTCGCGGCCTTCGCGCTGCACAAGCGCGCGGTCGCCGAGCGCTGGGCGCTCGCGGCGCTCGCATGGGCGTTCACGACGTCCGTGATCGCGGAGCTTCCGCAGGTCGCGCGCGCGCAGGACTACTGCGACGGACCGTGGCTGCGCTGGGTGTACCTGGCGCTCGGACTCGGCGCCGGCGCGTGGGCGGTCGGCTCGCGCAACGCACAGCCGCGCCTCGTCGGCATCGCGCTGCTCGCGTTCTGGAGCGCGGCGAACGCGCGGCTGTGGGGGCGCGACGCGGATCGGATCTGGGTGCTGCTGTGGGCGGCACTGCTCGTCGTGCTCGTCGCGCGCGGACCGCGCGTCGGGTTCGGCGCGCTGCTCGCGATCGCGGGGCGGCCGCTCGCGCTCGCCGTCGGCGCGCTGCTGGCGTGGTGCGCCGCGGCGGCGGCGCTGTCGGACAGCCCGGCGATCAGCGCGACGGCGTGGCTGCGCGTGCTGTGGGGCGTGCTCCTCGCCTGCGCGATCGGCAGCGGCGGCCGCGCGGCGCTGCGCGCGACGTTCGGCGGCGCGCTCGCGGCCGCGGTCGCGACTGCGCTCGTGCTCGCGGTCGGGTTGGCGGAGGCGCTGCAGTTCAACGTGCTCGAGCGCGTGCTCGTCTCGCGGCTGCGGCTGCTCGGCCTGCACTCGAACACGATCGCGCCGTTCATCGCGGTGTGCCTGTGTCTCGCTTGCGCGCGCCTGTACCTGTGGTGGCGCGACGGTCGGCGCGGCGCAGCGGCGCCGCTCGCGGCGCTCGTCGTCGTCGGCGCCTGCGCGTTCGCGCAGTGGCGCTGCGAATCCCGCGCGAGCGCGCTCGGCGCGGTCGCGGGGCTGGTCGCGCTCGCGTGGAGCCTGTGGGTTCGCCGGCCGCGCCGCGCGTGGGCGCTCGGCGGCGCCGCGCTGATCGCACTCGCCATCGGGCTCGCGTTCCTCGCGACTCCGTGGGCCGACGGTCTGCACGCGAAGCTCGGCGCGCTGACGCAGACGCAGTCCGCGCTCGGCCAGCGCTACCACTTGTGGAGCCTCGCCGCGCAAGTGCTCGAGCGGCATCCGTGGTTCGGCGCCGGGCCGAACGTCTACTACCTGCACGCGCAGTTCGCGCCGCCGACGTTCTACGACTTCACGCCGCAGGTGCTGCACTCGCACAGCCTGTACGTCGGGATTGCCGAGGGCAGCGGTTGGATCGGACTGCTCGCGTTCCTCGTCGTGTGCATCGGCGCGGTGGATCTGCTGCGCCGCGCCGCCGCGCGGCCGGACTCGCCGCCGCGCGAGCACATCGAGCTCGCCGGCATCGCAGCAGCGCTCGCGGCGGTGCTCGTCAGCAACCTGCTCGACGTCGGGCAGAGCCGCAACACGTTCGCGCCGCTGCTCTTGTGGACCGCGATCGGTTGCGCGCTCGCGGTGCTCGCGCCGGAGCCGCGCGTCGGCGGCGCGCGCCCCGCGCGACCGCTCGCGTTCGCCGCGCCGCTGTTGCTCGCCGCGTTCGCGCTGCTGCCGGCGTACTCGTTCCACGCGGCGGCGGCGGCGCGCGAGAGCGCGGTCGACGGCGATGCCGAGCGCGCGATCGAGCTCGCCGGCCGCGCCCTGGCGGCGTGGCCGCTCGATCCCGATGCGCGCCGGGTCAGCATCGCGATGGAGCGCCGGCTCGGACGCGCCGAGCGCGCGCTCGACGAGCTGCGCGTGCTCGTAGCGGCGCGCCCAGGCGCGGCCGCGGGGTGGCTGACGCTCTCGCGCGCGGAGCTCGAGCTCGGCGACGCGCGCCGCGCGAAGGAGGCCGCGCAGCTCGCGCTGCGCCTCGATCCGCGCGGACAGGACGCCGGCGAAGCCGCGTTCGCGCTCGCCGGCGCGTGCCTTGCGCTCGCCGAGCGCGACGAGGCGGAGGCGGCGCTGCTGCAGGGGCTGCGCACCGAAGGCAGCGGCTGGCGCGATCTGCCGCAGATTCGCACGCCGTCGCGCGCGGGCCCCGGCGTCCCGGCGTATCGGATCGCGTTCGTCCTCGGCGATCGCGCCACGCCGGCGGGCCACGTGCAGCTCGACGACTTGCTCGCGCGCATCGAGCAGGAGATGCGCGACTGCATCCAGTCCAAGCCCGTCGACGCGCGCCGCCTGACGGGCCGACTCGTCGACGTGTACCGCGCGGTCGATCAGCCCGAGCGCGCGCTCGCGGTGATCGACGCGTTCACGGCCAGCGCGCGCTTCACGAACTCGAGCTTCGACGTGCGGCGCCTCGAGCTGCTCGCGGAGCTCGGTCGAGTCGACGAGGTCGATCGCATCCGCACGGCGAGCGGTTGGAAGGACGATGCGCACGTGATCGGCGTGTGGGCGCGCGCGCAGCTCACCGCCGGGGGCGCCGACCGCATCGAGCGCGTGCTGCGCGAGGTCGACAAGCTCGAGGACTTCGCGACGCGCGACATCTCGTTCGACGCCGGCTCGCTCGGTTCGGCGCTGGCGACGGCGGCGCAGCTCGCGGTGCAGCGCGGGGACCCCGTGCACGCGCTCGAGGTGCTCGCGAGCGCGCGCTACGACTGCGCGAGCCCCGCGGCGCGGCTCGTGCTCTCGCAGCCGTTCCTCGCGCTGTGCGCGCAACTGCGCCTCGGCCGCGCGGTGGGACTCGCCGCATTGCGCGAAGTGCTGCTCGACGCGTCGCTCGACCGAGCGCTCGCGCGCGACGCGAAGGCGATGCGCAACCGCGCGCGGCTGCTGCGCGACGCCTGCGCGGGCGATCCGCCGTCGGAAGCGGACGTCGTCGGCGCGTGCGCCGGTCTCGGCGCGGCGGGCGAGGCCTTCCTGCGCGCGTGGCGCGAGCCGAGCGCGGCCGAACCGAACGGCGGCTGAGCGCGGCGCGCGGCTCGCGTCAGCGCGAGGTCGGCGCGCTGGGCGGCGCGCTGGGCGGCGGGATCTCGAACAGCCCCGTGTCGAGGCTCGCCGCACCGGCGACTTCCGTGTAGCCGAGGTTGCCGAGCTGCGCCGACATGCCGGCGTCCTTGTCGGCCTGCGCCGGGTTGCAACGCAATGCCGCCTCGGCCGCGTAGGTCGCGCGCCACGCGTCGAGCGCAGCGCGCGCGGCGGGGTCGGAGAAGTCGGTGCTCCACGCCGCATCGGGCTCGTCCGGATGCGCGGCGACGTCGATCCACTCGAGGATCTCGCGCTCGAACTGCGCGCGCGGAGGCGGCGGTTGCTGCGCGTTCGCTCCGAACGGGAACTCGAGCCACGAGCGGCGGCGCAACAGCTTCAGCGGACCGCGGTGGTACGCCTCGGTCACGCGCACGATCTGCGCCGGCACCGTTTCGAGCGGCTTCGAGGCGTCGAGCGCCGCCGCGCCGCTGTCGAGCAGCACGAGCCGCGTCGCCGCCGCGCGCGACGGCTGCGCGGGCTCGCCGCGCAACAGCGTCGCGAAGCTCGCGCCGGTGATGTTGGTCGGGGCCGGCAGATCGAGCAGTTCGAGCAGCGTCGGCAGCACGTCCTGGCTCACGACGACGCCGCGCACGCCGTCGCGCGGCGCGAGCCGCGCGGGCCACGCGACGATCAGCGGAACGCGCAGCACTTCCTCGTACAGCGTGCGCCGGTGGCCGATCCCGCCGTGCTCGAAGAACTCGTCGCCGTGGTCCGCCGTCACGACGACGAGCGTGTCGCGCGCGAGTCCGAGCGCGTCGAGTTCGGCGAGCAACCGGCCGATCTCGTGGTCGATCCACGCGACCTCGCCGTCGTACAGCGCGAACACGTGCTCGAGGTCGCGGTCGGAGAGCGTGCGCGTGCGCGCACCGGGATCCTCGCGCAGCGGCGTGCTGATCGCCGGGTTCGTGTAGAACTCGCGGCCGTCGATCGCGCCCGCGTAGTGCGGATCGAAGCGCGTGTCGAACGGCGGCGGCGGCACGTAGTCGTAGTGCGCGTCGAAGTAGTGCGCGAACAGCAGGAACGGCTTCTTCTCGCGCGCCGCGGCGCGCAGCTCGGCGAGCGCCTGGTCGGTCACGATCTGCGAGCTCACGTCCTGGTGCGAGAGCGTTTCGACGCGCCGGTGCGCGGCGCGCCACGCGTCGACGAGCGCGTTGCGCTGCGCCTCGGGCAGCTTCGCGTCCGCGCGCTCGACCGCGTCGCGCGCGACGCGCTCGGCGGCGGCCGCCGCCGCCAGCGCGGGCCCGTAGCAGATCTCGTAGCGGTCGAAGCCGCGCGCGAAGCCCCACAGCGGATCGAGGTACGGACCCGACGCGAAGCCCGCGGTGCGGTAGCCCTGCGCCGCGAGGAGTTCCGCGAGCACCGGCGAGCTCGCGCACATCCGCAGGTGGTCCATCTCGACCGCGTGCGCGCGCAGGCCTTGGCCGGTGAACAGGCTGATGTGCGACGGCAGCGTCCACGACGACGCGGACAGCGCGTCCTCGAGCTTCACGCCGCGCGCCGCGAGCGCGTCGAGGTGCGGCGACGGCGACGCGCCGTTCGCGTGCGGCGGCCGATTGCCGTAGCAGCCGAGCCGGTCGCGGCGCGTGCTGTCGAGCGAGATCAGCAGGATGTTCGGCCGCGACTTCGCGGTCGGCGCCTCCGAACCGCAGCCGCTGGCGAGGAGCGCGGCGACCGCGGCGAGGCAGGCGAGCGGGGAAAGCGGCTGGCGGAACGACACCCGGGTCGAGCATAGCAGGGCGATGCACACCACCGCAGCGGCGCGCGAGCGCGCTGTGCGAGTTCGCTACAGTGACCGGCCATGGCCTCCACGAAGTCGAACGGCGGTTTGACCCACCTGATGTTGCTCCTCGCGCGCGTCGCGCTCGGCGCGTGGTTCGTGCTGCACGGCTACGGCATCCTCGACGGCGTCGGTCGCGAGGCTTACGCCGAGCTGCACCTCGCGCACGCGCGCGAGCTGTTGCCCGCGTCGATGGCGCGCACGTACCTCGTCGCACTGCCGTACGCCGAGATCGCGACCGGCGCGATGCTCGTGTTCGGCATCCTGACGCGCGTCGCCGGCTTGCTCGGCGCGATCCTGCTCGGCGCGGTGCTGCTCGGCGTCACCGGCTCGGCGTTCCACTTCGAGCCCGCCGCGGCGGCGCCGTTCTCGCCCGAGCTCGTGATGCTCGCGCTCGCGCTGCTGCTCGTCGCGACCGGCGGCGGCAACTTCGGCTTCGACCGCCGCGTGACCGGCGGCAAGGCGAAGGCGAGCGCCAAGGACGACGAGTGAGCCGCTGCGGCCGCGAAACGCCGCGGCCGTGAATCGCCGCATCAGGGCGTGAGCACGACGTCGCCGAGCGCCTTGCGCTCGCCCGCGCCGATGCGGAACGGGTCGAGCGTCTTGCGCGCGCTGCCCGCCGCGATCTCGATCTCGTAGTCGCCGCCCGGCAGGTCGTCGAAGCCGACCTCGCCCGCCGCATCGCTCTCGCGCGCCGGCCACACGTGCAGCGGCCGGTCGGGCGCCGTGCGCTCGCGCAGCAGCACCAGCGCGCCCGGCATCGCGCGACCCGCGACGTCGAGCACGCGCAGCGCCGTCGTCGCCGGCCGGTAGTCGAGCTCCAGCCCTCCCGCGAGATCCGCCGCGGCGCCGCTCCACTCGAGGTCGCGCTGCACGACGATCGGCCAGCTCCCGCCGCTCGCCCACGCGGGCAGCACGCGCAGCGAGTACGCGCCCGCGGCGAGCGCGTCGAGCTCGAATGCGCCGTCCGCTCCGACGCGCGCGCGGCGCGGCACGACGCCGGTCAGCGGATCGGTCCCCGGCGCGGGCTCGAGCCAGACCTCGAGGCCGTCGAGCGCCGCGCTGACCGTGCGCAACCGTCCGCGCAACGGCGCGCGCGTGATCGCGGGCAGCGTGTCGAGCGGCGCTCGCGGCGCCGCGAGCGCGAGCTCGAGCGGCTCCTCGCTCGGCAGCGTCACGCGAAACGTCTGCGGCGTCTGGCCGAACGCGAGCACGGCGACCTCGTGCGTGCCCGCGCGCAGCCCCTCGAAGCGGAACGCACCTTCTCGATCGGTCTGCGTCGAGCGCGGCATCTGCCCCTCGCGCACGACGACCGATGCGTCGGCCAGTGCGGCGCCCGCGCTCGTGCGCACGCGACCGGCGAGCGCATGCGCGCCATCGGTCGCCTCGAGCGGAGCGAGCACCGGCGGATCGGGGTCGCCGAAGATCGGATTGCGCAGCCCGCGCGTCTCGACGCGCTCGCGGACGTACATCCACACCGCGAGCACGGCGACCAGCGCGACGAAGAGCGCGCGCCATCGGAACCAGCGACCCATGCGTTGCGGCGCGTGCGCCGCGCACCGACCTTAGCTCGCCTCGCCGATCCGGTCGATGGCGGACACGAGCTCGCGCTGCAGCTCGACGCACGGCGCGAACTCGGTGAGCTCCTGCGCGGCGATCCAGTCGCGGAACTGCCGATCGACGCGCGCGCCGCCGCGCAGGTAGCCGAGCAGGCGCAGGCCGAGCTGCAGTCGGTCGCACGCGCGCGTGAAGCGCGCCTCGCGCGTGCGCTGTTCGGCGAGTTCCCCGCACGCGCGCTCGAGCCCCGCGCCGAACGGCGCGAGCAAGAGCTCGGCGGCGCGGCGCTCGGCCTCGCGCTTCGCGCCGCTCGGCAACAGCTCGCTCGCGCTGCGCGGGATGTCGCCGAGCAACGCCTCGGGCACGTCGTGCAGCACCGCGAGCCGGCAGGCGTGATCGACGTCGAGCGCGGGCTCGACACGCGCGCCGAGCGCGAGCACGAGCAGCGCGGTCGAGTGCGAGTGCGCGGCGACCGTCTCGATCCACGGCATGCCGGCCTGGATCCAGCCGGTGCGCGGCATGCGCTCGAGCGGTTGCAGCGCGAGCAGCGCGGAGAGCAGGGAGGGGCTCGTCACCTGGCGCGCGAGTCTGTCGTAAACTCTGTGCTGTTCAAGAGTTGATGCCGACTTCGCCGCGCGGCCCCGCGCTCGGGCGCGGCGCGCCGCGCGGAACTCGCCCGCG
>SCVU01000216.1 GCA_004296785.1 Planctomycetota bacterium | reverse complement strand
TGCGGCCGTCGCCGACGAAGGGTTCGAAGCCGCTGGCGCGCTCGGGATTCACGGCGGCGAGCATAGTTCGGCGCCCCCGTGGCGCGCGCGCCGAACTGCGCTACAGTCGGTCGCGCCGGACTCGCGCCGGCGACCCGCAACGCACAGCGGTTCATGCAGTCCAACTCACGAAGGAAGGCTCCGATGCATCCGAACGGCAAGAGTTCCCTCGCCTCGCCCGCGCTCGTCCTCGCGCTCCTCGCCGCGCCCGCGCTCGCCGCCGATCTCGTCGTCGGCGTCCCCGGCAGCGGCGCGCCGTTCACGTCGATCCAGGCGGCGATCAACGCCGCGCAGCCCGGCGATCGCGTGCTCGTCTCCGCCGGCACCTACGACGAGGCCGTCCTCGTCGCGAAGCCGATCGAGCTCATCGGCGGCTTCGGCGGGCCGACCATCGTCCGCGGGACGAACCCAGCTCCGTTCTCGGCGCCAACTCCGCTCGTCGTGCGCGACATCGCGGCCGGCGCGCGCGCGCGCGTCGCGAACTTCACGGTGACGCCGCTGCCGCACGTGCTGCAGTTCCCGCCCAGCAGCGCGTTCTATGCCGACGACTGTGCCGGCCGCATCGAGATCTCCAACCTCAAGCTCTCCGTGCTCGCCACGCTGAACTACCAGCTCGGCAGCACCCCCGCGATCGCGTACGTGTCCGACTGCGCGCAGGTCTTCGTGACCAGCCTGGTGGCGTCGGGCGCCGCGGCGCCGTTCATCGCGCAGGGCGGGCAGGGCCACCACGCGCTGTTCCTGCTGCGCTCGAACGCGACGCTGCACGACAGCGTGTGCGCGGGCGGCGTGCGCGAGTGGGGCGGCGACGGACTGCGCGTGGTCGATTCGGTCGTGGCCGCGTCGCGCTGTCGCTTCACCGGCGCCGCGGGCACCGGCCTCTCGGGAACCACCGGGCAGGGCGGCGCGGGGATTCGCGCGACCACGTCGCAGTTGCGCATCGCCGGCGGCCAACCGAACACGCTGCGCGGAGGCGACGCGTTGACCGGATTGGTGTTCGGCGCCGGTCTGGGCACGGCGGGCGCCGGGATCGAGTGCGACGCGACGAGCGCGATCGAGCACGCGGCGGACGTCGAACCGCTCGGCGGCACGGCGGCCGGGGCGTTCCCCGCCGGCCCGGCGGTGAACTCGGCGGGCGGCACGGTGACCGCGCTCGCGCGGCGGTTGCCGGTGCTCGCCTTCGAGCCTGCGCTCGGAACTCCCGGGGCTCCGCTCGCCGTGCACGTCTACGGCGAGCCGAACGCGAAGGTGCTGCGCTACCTGTCGCTCGCGACGGGGCCGCAGTTCTCGCTGGCAGGCTTCAACGGCAGCGTGATGCTCGACCTGTCGACGCTGGTCGTGTTGCCGGGCACGTTGCTCGACGCGAACGGGACCGGCGTCGTCAACGGCACGGTCCCGAGCGATCCGGCCTTCGCCGGCGCGCAGTTCCTCGAGCAGGGATTGCAGGTGCTGCCGAGCGCGCTCGACATCTCGGTGCCGGCGCAGATCACCGTGTCGACTTGAGGCGCGCACGGAGCTCGAGCTCGCGCGCGGCGCTGTCGGCGGTGATCGCGCTGTGCAGCGCAGCGTGCGCGAGCCCGCGCGGCTCTGCCTCGCCGGCGCAGGGCGAGCCGACGTTGCACTACGTCGGCACGGAAGTCTCCGCGGGATGGGAATACGACGTTCTCGAGCTGCGCAACGACTCGGAGCGGACGTGGACGTACCTCGCGTTCGACTCCGACGCGCCGCTCTTCGGGTGCATGAGCCTGTGGCGCAACGGCGAGTGGCAGCCGTGGTGCGATGCGGCGCGCTGTGCGCCGATGTGCTTGACCGGCGCGCGGACGTGGAGGCTGGAGGCAGGCGAGCGCCGCTTGATTCGGCAGACATCGTCGGGACAGCCGTCGATCGCCGAGGTCTGGCTGCGGAGCGAGGACGGCAGCG
>SCVU01000215.1 GCA_004296785.1 Planctomycetota bacterium | reverse complement strand
GTAGCTCATGAAGGACATGCCGATGTCCTCGAACTGGTGGTGCCGCGGCACTTCGATCGCATCTTTGATGCAGACCTGTTCGCACAGCTTGCACGACACGCAGTTCTTGTCGATCACGACGGCGATCCGGTTGAAGCCGTCCTCGGTCATCTGCATCTCGAGCGCGTCGAACGGGCACACGTCGACGCAGAACTCGCAACCCGTGCACAGCTCTTCGTGCACGACGGCCTTCGGGATCTGCTTGACCTTGATCTTCTGGACCGTGACCTGCTTGTTGTCGGTGATCGCGTCGAACGGGCAGTAGACGCCGCACACCGAGCAGTTGATGCACAGATCCGGGTCGATGTAGAAGCGCTCGCCCGGCGTGATCGCGTTGGTCGGGCAGACGCGCTCGCAGATCGTGCACGCGGTGCACTTGTCGGTGATGAAGTGGGAAGCCCACTTCCACGCGTCCTGCGCTTCCTTCGTCTTGAACAGCACGACGTGGAGCTGCGCGTGCGCGTCGTAGCGCGAGTCGACGCCGGCGAAGCCCTGCGCGCCGACGCGCGCGCGGTCGAACTCGAGCGTCGTCATGAACTGCGCGGGGAACGAGCTCGACGTGTGCGTCAGCGCGCGGATCTTCGGGTCGATCACCCAGCCCGCGACGAGCAGCTCCTGCTGGCCCTTGTCGTTCTTCGACAGCGCGACGTGGCTGCGGTACAGCGGCATCTCGGCCGGCATGCCGTACTTGAAGCGGTCGCGCACGGCCGGGACCTTGGTCGGGAAGCGGAACACGACCTCGATGCGGTCGGCCTCGTCGCGCACTTCGTAGTCGCGGCCGTAGCGGCGATCGCGCTCGACGACGTCCTCCTCGATGCCGCGCCAGCGCGACCACTCGGCTTCCCAGCCGAGCACTTCCTCGAGCTTCGACAGGTCCTCCGCGGGCGGCAGCTCGCCGGAGAACGAGATCGCCGCGGTCGGGCACACGTCGACGACGGTGCGCGCGTTGTAGAGGCCGGCCTTCTGGCCGTCGAGCGTGTGGGCCTTCTGATCGCTGCCCATGTAGAAGACTTCGGGGAAGTCCTGGCAGCAGGCGTCGCAGGCGATGCACAGGTGCGGATCGACGGCGAAGAGGCCCTCGATCGTCGCTTGCACCGTGCTGGTGGCGGTTTCGGTCATGGCGCTGGAGTGGGGCGGCAGAACGAGTCGCGGCGCCGGGCGGGGGTCGGATCAGCCCCGGGCGAGGCGCGCGCTTCCCACCATGCTAGTCGGTGCTCGAGATGCGCTCAACCGCGCAGCGGCCATTCGAGCGGCCACCGGCTGTCGGGGTTGCCCTGCGAGTCCGCGCGCAGCGAGCGGCGGCCGTCGGCGTCGATCGTCGCGTACGGAGCTCCGCTCACCGGGTCGCGCGGGGCGTCGGCGGCATCAGGGGCGCTGCCGGCGAGCGCGAGGCCAGCGAGGTCGAGCGCGCGGCGCTCGTCGACGCAGTTGCCGAAGTACGACCCCAACGCCGCCGTCATGCGCACCGAGATCTCCGGCCAGCCGCGCGTGTCCGGGTCGGCCGGCCGCGTGAACGGATCGCGTTCGGCCTGCTCGCGCATCACGAGCCACGTCGACAGCGCGATCGCCTCCGCGCGCGCGGCGAACGGGCGGCCCAGCGCGCCGCCGTTGAGCGCCGTAGTGTCGTCGTCGAGCCAGCGGTCGCAGTCCGGCCCGCGCAGCAGTGCCCACACGCGATCGCCGTGCAGCACGCGCTCGGCGTCGAGCGCGCGCACGACTTCATGTTCCGGCTGCGCACGCTCGAGCAGCGCTTGCAGCTCGGCGCGCTGCTCGGGCTCGAGCGCGGCGCCGGAGTCGAGCACGTCGCGCAGCACGCCGAGGCCGTTGCCGCGCGGCGACTTGCCGCACATCACCGACAAGCTGGAGCTCTGCTCGCCGAGCCATTGCGCGACGCCGAGCAGCCGCACTGCATCGCGCGCGGCCGTCGCGGTGTCGCCGGCGCCGAGCGCGCACTCGGCGTGGATCCGCACGAGGCCCAGCGCGCGCGACAGCAGGGCGGTGCGCAGGTTGCACACGAGCAGCCCAGGCTCGAGGCGCTGCATCGGGCACGGTTCGTTCGCCGCCACGACGGCGTCGAGCGCCGCGAGGAACGCGTCGAACTCGGGCGCCGCGAGCGCCTGCTTGCGCGCATCGAGGTCCTTCGTCCACGCCGCGCTGTTGCGCGTCGCGGCGCCGCGCGCGCGCAGCAGGTCGCGGTAGACCGGCGCGAGGTCGGAGCCCTTGTGGTCGGGGAACTCGCACAGTTGCGCGAGTGCGCCGTCGAGCGGTGCGCGGTCGCGCGTCAGCTCGAGCGGACCCGTGACGTCGCTCTCGCTCGTCGGCCAGCCGCGCCGCGCGATCTCCGCGCGCAGCTCGTCGACGCGCGCCTCGTAGTGGTGCGTCGCGAAGCACCAGCCGCCGACCGACAACCCGAACGCGCCGAGCGCGCCCACGCCGAGCCATTTCCATCTGTTCATTGCGAGCACTCCGGTGCGGGCTTCGGTCGCACCGCGCGCGCCACTGGAGCGGATCGCCGATTTCGCCGCGCGCCGCGGCGGGCTCGTTCCCGCGCGACGCGCAGCGAGGCTCGCGACGTCCTGGGCTCCTCGCTCAGGAGCCCTGCGTGATCACGAACGCGCGCGCGCTGCCGAGGTCGGCCTGGCCGGGCGCCTGCAACCACAGCGCGCCGAGCTGCACCCACACGGTCGCGGCGCCGAAGCCCGCGGGAAGTTCGGGCACCGTCCACGCGAAGCTCGCCGCCGGCTTGCCGCCGCCGGATCCGAGCGGGAACAGCAACGCTGCGCTCGGATCGAGCAACAGCGCATTGAGGCTCGGCTCGAAGCTCGCGTGCTCGCTCGGGCTGAACAGCGCGAACACGAGGACCGGCGTGAGCTCCGCGCTCGTCGTCGTCGCCGCGTTCGCCGCTTCACCGACCGCCGCGAAGTTCGCGAGCTCGGTCTCGCTCGGTTGGAACCCCGGCGTGAGCAGCGCGATCGAAGCGCCGATCCCCGTCGCGAATGGCTCGCCCTGCGGCGCGCCCTCGGCGCCCGGGGCGCCGCCTTGCAACGTGCAGCCCGAGAGCCGCGCGAGCGCGCCGTCGCCGAGCACCGCGCAGCCGGTGCCGCCCGGCCCGCCGAAGACCGGCGGGACCGCGGTCGTTCCGCCCGCACCGCCGGCGAAGACGGATGCGACGGCGTCGACGGAGCCGATGCTGAGCAGCAGCCCGAAACCGCCGAGCGCCGAGTCCTTGTCGACGTCCGCCTGATCGCCGCCCGCGCCGCCGGTCATCACGCACTCCGCGAGCTCGACGTGCGCATCCGACACGCGCACGCCATCGCCGCCGCCGAGCAGGCTCGCGCCGCCGCCGAGCGAGCTGCCCTTGCCGCCGCTGAATTCGCAGCGCACCGCGTGCACGTCGTCGCACAGCAGCACGGCGAGCGCGTCGCCGCCCGCGAGCGTCGTTGCCGCGCCCGCGCCGCCGGTCACGACGAGATCTTGCAACCAGATCGAGCCCGCGCTCTCGTCGATGCGCAGCGCGGCCGGCAGCGGCGCGGTCGAAGCGTCGGGCCCGTGCACGTCGAATCCCGCGAGCAGGGCCGTGCTCTGCGCGGGGATCGAGCCGAGTTGGATCGCGCCGTCGATGCGCACCGGATCGCGCGCGACGATCGCGACGCCCTTGCCGATCAGCGCGAAGCCCGCGTACTGACCGGTGCGCACGAGCACGGTGTCGCCGTCCTGCGCCGCATCGATCGCGGGTTGGATCGCCGCGAACTGCGCTCCCGACGCGCCGGCCGCGTCCACGATCCACAGCTGCTGCGCCGCAGCGGGAGCGGTCGCCGCGCACAGGCACGCGGCGCACGCGAGCGCACGGGATCGAACGTGGAGCGAAGCGGTTCGGCGTAGCGTTGCGTCCAGCATGGAATGCCTCCGCGTGGGGAGAGCCGATGGGCTCTCGGAACTGCCGCGGCGCCGGCCGAGCGCGCGCGGGACGTGCGGCCTCCTAGGCCGCGTGTCGCGGAAGAACCACGCCGTGAAATCGCAAACGTTTCGTGCTGTGTGCGACGAGTCAGCGCGCCGCGAGCCGGTCCGCGCCGTGTCCGCAGTCGACCTCGAGCGGCACCGCGAGGTTCTCTGCGCGCTACGGCGGCGTCCCGACGCTCGCGTTCGTTGCGACGACGCCATCCGGCGGTGCCACCGCGTGCCCCGCGATGTACACGAAGTACTGCGCAATGATCGGCGCGCTCGCGGGCAGGCCGCTCGGCCACGCGAACTTGTAATTGACGTCTCCCGCGAAGTCGGTCACGAACGGCAGGATCACCTCGGGTTGCGGATAGAGCAGACCGGAGAACAGCGGCAGCTCGAGCATGCTGAAGCCCGCGACCAGGAACGCCGGGCGGCCGCCGAACTTCGAGTCGAGCGCGAAGCCGGCCATGTTGCCGACGTGCAGCGAGCCTGCTCCCGTGATCCGCGGCACGTGGCCCACGGTGTCCAGGATGCCGGTCCCGTGGAACGTCCAGTTCCACGCCGGCACGGAGAGGTCGAACGTGTGCACGCGACCCTGCTGGGCCCCTGCCGTTCCCGCGTAGGTCGGCGCGCCGACGACGAGCCGCTGGCCCGAGACCGCCGCGGCCGCGCCGAAGCTCTCGGCGAGTTGGTCCATGCAGTAGAAGTCGTACTTGAGCGTGGTCGCGCCGCCGCTGGAGATCCAGTAGCGCAACACGGAACCGTGTGCCGTCGTCGGCGGCACCGTCGCGGTCCTTGGTTGGGTCCGCAGCAGCTCGCCGTCGCGCAAGAGCGGCACGGGAGCGAGCTCGGGGTTGCTTCCGAACGCCAGTCCGTTGTCGGTGTGCACCTTGACCCACGCGGCGCCGTTCCATTGGAACACCGTCTGCACCTTCGACGCTTCCGTGGCCGCCGGTCCGACGACCAGCAGGTCGCCGCGCAACTCGAGGCGCGTGCCGAATTGGTACGACGTGCTGCCGTCGATCAGCGTGTTCGCGGCAACCCAAGCGCCGCCGCCATTGCGCCGGTACGTCCGCACTGTGCCCGCGTCGGGCGTGAAGGATGGCGCGGCCTCGTCCCAAGGCGCGCTGACCGCGATCAGATCTCCGTCGATCGCGACGGTGAATCCGAAGCGCGCAGCGGCCGGCGTGATCGTCGGGAAGAGCGTGGTGTGCAGCGCGAGCTGGCCGCTCGCGAACTCGTACACGTGTGCGCGACCGTCGTTGGCCTGGAAGCCCGGCTCGCCGACGGCGAGCACGCCTTGCGAGCTGAGCTCGAGCGCTTGGCCGAAGAATGCGTCGACGGTCGGAGCGTCCGGCGCGCTGAGTGTCGGCAACGGGATCCACTGCCCGACGCCGACGCGCCGATACACGCTGACGCTTCCCGCGCGCGCGACGCCGGCCACCGTGTCGTACGGCGCGCCGACGATGGCGAGCGATCCTTGCAGCGCGACGCGCCAGCCGAAGCGGCTACCCGCATCGTCGGACCACGTGGGACCGTCCTGGACCCAAGCGCCCTGCTCGAAACGGTAGGCGAACGCCTGCGCGCTCTCGGGCGCGCCGACGATCAGCAGATCGCCGTCGAGCGCGACGCTGTGACCGAAGCGCGCGCCCGCGATGCTCGCACCGTAGATCTCCGCATGCTCGAACTGCGCGCGGGCGACGGACAGGGGCGCGGCGAGGGCGGCGAGTAGCAGCGGGCGGAGGGAACGAGTCGAGCGGCGGTGGAGACCGCGCGCCCAGAGGTTCGCGTCGAGCATGGTTGGCGCTGGCCAGCTGCGCGGGCAGGGCAACGGTCAGCCGCGCGCAACGGGGCTCTTGCACTGGATCGTGTCGCGAGCGCCGCCGCGGTTGCAGCGGACGATCGAGAATTGCGGCCGGGCCTGGACGCGGGCTCAGTGCGCCGCGAGCCAGTTCGCGCCGTGGCCGCAATCGACCTTCAGCGGCACCGCGAGCTGCTCCGCTTGCTCCATGCAGCGCACGACCAGCGCCTGCGTCGCCGCGAGCTCGCGCTCCGGCACTTCGACCACGAGCTCGTCGTGCACTTGCAGCAACAGCTGCGCTGCGAGCCCGCTCGTCGCGAGCTCGCGATCGAGATCGATCATCGCCTTCTTGATGATGTCCGCCGCCGAGCCCTGCACCGGCGTGTTGACCGCCGCGTTCTCGGCGTTGACGCGCACGCGCTGGTTCTCCGACTTGATGTCGGGCATCCAGCGCTTCATGCCGGACAGCGTCTCGACGTAGCCGCGCTCGCGCGCCACTTCGAGCGTGTGCTGGATCCACGCGCGCACCTTGGGGAACGCGCCGAAGTACTTCTCGATGAACTTCTTCGCCTCGTTGATCGTGAGGCCGGTCTCGCGCGCCAGGCGCTGCGGCCCCATCCCGTACAGCAGTCCGAAGTTGATCACCTTGGCCTGCGAGCGCATCTCGCGCGTCACGAGCTCCGGCATGATCCCGAAGATCGTCGCGGCGGTCGCCGCGTGGATGTCGTGGCCGCGTTCGAAGGCCGCGCGCATCTTCTCGTCGCCCGACAGGTGCGCCATCACGCGCAGCTCGATCTGGCTGTAGTCGGCCGAGAGCAGCACCCACTTGCCGTGCGCGTCGGGCTCGCGCGGCACGAACGCCTCGCGCAGCTTGCGGCCGCGCTCGGTGCGGATCGGGATGTTCTGCAGGTTCGGGTCGGACGAGGCGAGGCGGCCCGTCGCGGCGGTGACCTGGCTGAACGAGCAGTGCACGCGGCCGGTGCGCGGCGACACGTAGGTCGGCAGCGCCTCGACGTACGTGCTCTTCAGCTTGTGCACCTCGCGGTACTCGAGCAGCTTCCGCACGATCGGCACGTCGGCGTACGAGGTCTCGAGCGTCTCCGCGTCGGTCGACCAGCCGGTCTGCGTGCGCTTGGGCTTCTTGACGCCGGCCGCCTCCTGGATCTTCAAGTGCTCGAACAGCACCTCGCCCAGCGCCTTGGTCGAGTTGACGTTGAAGTTGAAGCCGGCGAGCTCCTGGATCCCGTGCACGAGTCCCGTGATCTCGGCGTCGAGCTCGACGCCGATCGACGCCACGAGCTCGGTGTCGAGCCGGATCCCGCGCTCTTCCATCCGCGCGAGCACCATCACGAGCGGCAGCTCGCGCGTGCGGTACAGCTTCGTCGCGTCCTTCTCGGCGAGCTCCGCCTCGAGCACGCCGCGCAGCCGCAGCGTCGTCTCCGCGTCCTCGCACGCATACTCGGCGACCTTGTCGACCGGCACCTTGTCCATCGTGATCTGCGCCTTGCCGGTGCCGATCAGCTCGGAGGTCGGGATCTTGTGCTCGTTGAAGAACGTCAGCGCGAGCGCGTCGAGGTTGTGGCGGCGCAGCGCGCCCGCCGCGCAGTAGCTCGCGACCATCGTGTCGAAGTCCGGCTCGGGCACGCGCACGCCGTGCGCGGCGAACACGAGCGCGTCGTACTTGTAGTTCTGCCCGGTGCGGCGGACCGACGCGTCTTCGAGCAGCGGCTTGAGCCGCGCGAGCAGTGCCTCGGTGCCGCCGAGCAGGCGCGGCTCGAGATTGAACGGCACGTACCACGCGTGGCCGGCCTGCGTCGCGAGCGAGATCCCGACGAGCTGCGCGTCGATCGGGAACAGGCTCGTCGTCTCGGTGTCGATCGCGCAGTGGCCGGCCGCGCGCAGCTCGCGCTCGAGCACGTCGAGATCCTCGGCCGTGCGCGCGATGCGGTCGGCGCGCGTCGCGGCCGGCCGCGCCGCCGCCGCGCCGCCGTCGAGCTTGACGAGCAGCGACTTGAACGCGAGCCGGCGGAACAGCTCGCGCAGCGCCTCGGTATCCGGTGCCGCGGCGGGCATGTGCGCGAAGTCGGGCTCGACCGGGACGTCGCACACGATCGTCACGAGCTCGCGCGACAACAAGAGCTGCTCGCGATCGCGCTCGATCTTCTCGCGCAGCTTCGGCGTGAGCTCGTCGAGGTGCTCGAGCACGCCGGCGATCGTCCTGTACTTCTCGATCAGCTGCCGCGCGCCCATCTCGCCGATGCCCTTGACGCCGGGCACGTTGTCCGACGTGTCGCCCATGATCCCGAGCACTTCGATCACGCGCGCGGGCTCGACGCCGAACTTCTCTTTCGCCGCGTCGGGCCCCTGGATCACCGGCGCGTCGCTCTCGGGGCGGAACACGTTGTAGAGCTGCACGCGCTCGCTGACGAGCTGCAGGAAGTCCTTGTCGCCCGTCACGATCCGCACGTCCCAGCCCGCGCGCTCGCCCTGCGTCGCGAGCGTCCCGAGCACGTCGTCGGCCTCGTAGCCCGGCACTTCGTACAGCGGCACGCCGTGCGCGCGCACGACGTCGCGCACCGCGTCGAGCTGCGCGATCATCTCCTCGGGCGCGCGCTGACGCGTCGCCTTGTACGGCTCGTAGCGCTCGTGGCGGAACGTCGGGCCCTTCGGATCGAGCGCGACCGCGATGCGCTCGGGCGCCTCCTGCTCGAGGATGCGGCGCAGCACCATCGTGAAGCCGTACACGGCGCCGGTGGGGGAGCCGTCGGCCGCCGTCAGGCCCGAGCGCGCCATCGCGTAGTGCGCGCGGAAGGCGAGCGCGGTGCCGTCGAGCAGGAACAGGCGGGGCATGCGCCGCAGAGCGTATCCTGGCGCTCATGCCGAAGGAGCCCGCCCGCACCGCGCACTGGCTGCTGAAGTCGGAGCCCAGCACGTTCTCGTTCGACGACCTGTGGCGCGCCAAGGGCCGCACGACCGGTTGGAACGGCGTCCGCAACTACCAGGCGCGCAACTTCCTCCGCGACATGCGCGTCGGCGACGGCGTGCTCTACTACCACTCGGGCGACGAGCCCGGCGTCGCGGGCATCGCACAGATCGCGGCGGTCGCGTACCCGGACCCGACGCAGTTCGATCCGCAGGACGACGGCTACGACGCGGCGAGCACGCGCGACGAGCCGCGCTGGTACCAGGTCGACGTGCGCGCGGTCGAGAAGCTCCCGCGCCTCGTGCCGCTGGCCGAGCTGCGCGCCGACCGCGCTCTCGCCGGGATGGAGCTCCTGCGCCGCGGATCGCGCCTGTCGGTCCAGCCCGTGCTCGTTGCGCACTGGGACCGCGTGCGGGCACTGGCCCAAGCGCGTTGACGCAAGGGTATGTGCCACAAGAGCTTGTGGCCGAGCCCCTGGGCCGGGGCGGGCGCCGCCGCGCGCTGTTTTGGCCGCCCGCAGCCTTGAACCGGCGCCCAGAATGTGGCCTTTCTAGCGTCTCCGGGGCACGCGCGGGCCCGTTCCAGGCCGCGCCAGAGCCCCATCTCCCCTTGGCTGCGAGGCCGGGAACCACCCCATGACCCAGAACTTCCAGAAGCTCGTCCAGACCATCGAAGCCGCTCGCGAAGACGTCGAGAAGGCCGTCGCCGGCAACAAGGCCGCGACCTCGCGCGTGCGCAAGGCGATGATGGACGTGAAGAACATCGCCCAGGACATCCGCAAGGAGATGCTGGAGATCCGCGACGCCGGCGGCGCGAACCCGCCCGCGAAGAAGTAGGGCGAGCGAAGGTGATGAAGCTCGCGGCGGCCACGCTGCTCGGCGGCGCGCTGTTGTGGTGCGTGCCGGGCGCGGCTCCCGCCGAACCGGCGCCCGCACCGATCACGGTGCTGCTGCTGCGCCACGCGGAGAAGGCCAGTGGGGGCGGCGCGGATCCCGCGCTGTCGGAGGCAGGTGCGGCGCGCGCCGTCGAACTCGCGCGCCTGTGCGGTCACTCGCGCGCGACGGCGCTGTACGCGACGCCGTTCGTGCGCACGCGCGCGACGCTCGAGCCGCTGGCGAAGGAGCTCGGCGTCGAGCTGCAGACGCGCGATCCGAAGGACGTCGACGCGCTCGCCGGCGAGCTGCGCAAGCTCGCGCCCGGCAGCGTCGCCGTGGTGGCCGGACACTCGAACACGGTGCCTGCGCTCGCGAAGGCGCTGGGCGCTGAGCTCGGCGGCCTCGCGAAGGGGATGCTCGCGGAGACGGAGTTCGACCGGCTGTTCGTGCTGAGCGTCGATCCGGCCGCCGCGCGCCCGACCGGTTGGGTCGAGCTGCGCTACGGCGCCGGCTCGGCCGCGCCGACCGCAGCGCCGAAGTAGCGCGCGGCGCGCGGGCGGTCGCCGCGCGGATCGCGCGGCAACAGCGGCGCGCGCCAGCGCGCGCTCGCGTCGCGCGCGAGCGTCCACGTGCGCAAGACGTCCGCGCACTCGATCTCGCGGTACAGGTGCGGAAACACCGCACCGCCGCGCGAGGTTTCGAAGCGCAGCGCGTCGCCGCAGCGCGCGAAGTCGAGCTCGAGCAGCACGAGCTCGCCCGAGAACTTGTTCGGCTCCGCGTAGTGCCGCTCGAGCGTTGCATCGAGCTGACCCGCGCGCGACAGGTGTACGAAGCGCTCGCGCGCGAACGCAGTCGGTGCGTAGCTGGCGCGCGCGCCGGCGAGCAGCGGCTCGATGTCCGCCGCGGGCGCGAGGTGGAACACGCGCGGCGCTGCCCCAGGCGGGGAACCGACGATCGAGAACGGCGTCCCGCCGCCCAGGCGCGCGAGCGCGTCGAGCCCGCGGCGGCCGAGCTCGCCGAGCTCGAGCGTCTGCGCGTTCACGTACAGCTCGACGTGCTGCCACAGCACGCGCTCCTCGAGCTCCTGCGCGTGCGCGCGCATCGTCGGCAGACATGCATCGCGGTGCGCGAGACCCCACTCGATCGAGTCGCGCACGCACGCCGCGAGCCGCGCGAGCACGTCGTCGCCGAGCTCCGCGCGCGCCGCGATGCCGCCCAGCGGCAGCGGCGCGCCGGTCTCGCGCTCCCAGCGCTCGCCGAGGTCCTCGACCAGCGCGAGCCCGCGCTCGCGCCACGTGAAGCGCGCTTCGTGGATGCACACGCCCAGGCGCGCGTCGCCGCGCTCGAGCGCCGGCACGATCGACGAGAACACGACCTGCTCGGGCTCGCCCTCGGCCGCGTGGAACAGCCGCCACAGAAGCTGCGCGGTCGTCCAGCGGCCCGGCGCGAGCACGCGGCGGCTCGCGGTCGCGCGACCGGGAGCGAGCAGCAGCGGCCCGACGCCGAAGCCGAGCGCGGCGCCCGCTTCGAGGATCTTCCAGCGCGCGCCCGCGTGCAGCGCGGCGTGGAAGCTCGTCTTCGACGCGTCGAGCGCGCCCGCGAGCATCCGCTCGTTCAACTCCTCGACGTCGGCCAGCGCGAACTCGAAATCGAGCCCGCGCCAGTCGACCGCGCGCGCCATCAGCGCGTGGAATGCGAACGTGTCGTTCGGACACGTCGAGAGTCCGACGCGGAGTCTCATCCGTTCCCCGCGCCGCCGTCGTCGCGCTCCAACAGCTCGAGCGCGAGCTTGCGCGCCGCGCCGAGCGCGAGCGCGATCTTCCAGCGCGTCGGATCGCGATCGCCGACGCGATTCGAGAAGCCGCGCACGATCGCGACCGGCACGCCGTGCAGCGCGGCCGCGAGCGCGACGCCGAAGCCCTCCATGTCCTCGCCGGCCGCAGCAGAGAAGCGCGCGCGCCGCCGCGCGGCCATCGCGTCGCCGTCGGCGGCCGTGCACGTCGTCAGCAGCAGCGGCGCCGCGCGCGCCGCGTCGAACGGCGCGAGCTCGATGCGATCCTCGATGCGCGGCACGCCCGCATCGCCGGGCCACTGCGGGAAGCCGAGCGCCGGCGGTCCGCGAAATTCGCCGGCCTCGCCCGCGCCGATGCCGTCGCTCGCGACCGCGCCGAACTCGGCCGCGCTGCCGATCGGCCAGCGCTCGGGGTCGTAGCTGCCGGCGATCCCGACGAGCACGACGCGCCGCGGTCGCAGCTCGGCGATCAGCTGACTCGCGCGCGCGGCGGCCGCGAGCGGGCCGAAGCCGCACAGGCGCACGAGCGCGCTGCCGGCGGGCCAGCCGCCGAGGTCGGCGAGGCGCTGCGCCTCGAGCGCGGTCGGCACGAGCAGCAGGCGCGGGGAACCGAGCGACGGCGACATGCGCGCGCATTCTCCCGACGCGCCGCGGCGTTGTCGAACGGGTTTCGCGCGGCCGTGCGCGACCGCGCGGCGTGCCGCTCAAGTCCGCCGCGCGGCGCGGTCGAACTAGCTCGGATCCCCATGCCCACGCACGCGAAGTTCCGCGCCCGCCGCGGTTTCAGCCTGGTCGAGCTCGTCGTCGTGCTCGCGATCCTGACGCTGCTCGCCGGCATCGCGGTGCCGATCGTCTCGAGCCAGCTCGACCGCGCGAACCAGGCGCGCGCGAAGAACGACCTGTCGGTGCTCGCCGGCGCGCTCGTCGAGTACCGCTCGGACACCGGGTACTGGCCGGCGAACACGAACGCGACTGTGGTCGCGACCGGCGCCGAGTCGGCCGAGGGTTTCACTTGCCTGTACGCGAACACGTGGGCGCGCGGCGGTTGGGACGGCCCGTACCTGACGATCGGCGCGCTCGGCGCGGGCGGCGCGCTGCAGCTCGCGGACGCGGCCGCCGACCAGGGCTTCGTCGATCCGTGGGGCAACGCGTACCAGGTGTACTGGTTCGCGAACGGCTTCAACGCGTCGGCCGGCGGCATCGCGCTCGTGTGCGGCGGCAAGGACGGCGCCGCGCAGACGAGCGCCGCGCAGGCGTTCGGCGGCGCCGCGCAGGGCGACGACGCGGTCTACGTCGTCACGCGCAAGCTCTGACGGCGGGGATACACACCGCGTCGGCGGAGCGCGGTATCGTGGCGGGATGAAGCTCCCCCCGTTCTGCTTCGTCTCCGGCCTCGTCCTGCTCGCCGCGGCCCCGCTTCACGCGCAACGCGACGCGACCGTCGAACGCGTGCTCGAGCTCGGCAAGAGCGACAACCGCGTCGAGGAGCACCTCGAGTACCTGACGCGCACGATCGGTCCGCGCCTGACCTCGTCGTCGAACTTGACGCGCGCGTGCGAATGGGCGCGCGCGAAGTTCGCGAGCTTCGGCCTGCGCGCGCACATGGAGCCGTGGGGCGAGTGGCCGGTCGGGTTCGATCGCCACTTCATGCGCGGCGCCATGGTCGCGCCGACGCGGACCGACTTCGTGTTCACGACGCCGTCGTGGACGCCGGGCACGTCCGGGCCGACGCGCGGCCGCGCGGTGCTCGAGCCGCTGACCGCCGCGGAGGCCGACGCGCTGGCCGCCGAGCCCGCGGTCTGGCTCGTGCGCCGCGCGCGCAACGAGGGACCGAAGGGCGACGAGAAGAAGGCGATCGACGCAAAGCTCGCGGACCTGCCGCTGCTCGGTGAGGTCCGCGGCACCGGCGATCTCGTGATCACCTCGGGCAACCAGAACATCACGTGGGACAAGCTGCCGACGCGCGTGAAGGTCACGCTGCGCAAGGATCAGCACGTCGATCTGCTGCAGCGGCTGACCGAGGGCCAGCCGGTCGAGCTCGAGTTCGACCTCGACCAGCGCTTCGTGCGCGGGCCGATCGCGCTCTACAACGTGTGGGCGGATCTCGTGGGCAGCGAGAAGCCCGACGAGTTCGTGATCGTCGGCGGCCACATCGATTCGTGGGACGGCGCGCAGGGCGCGCAGGACAACGGCACCGGCGTGTCGACGACGCTCGAGGCCGCGCGCCTGCTGAGCGCCGCGGGCGCGAAGCCGCGGCGCACGATCCGCTTCATGCTGTGGAGCGGCGAGGAGCAGGGCCTGCTCGGCTCGGAAGCGTGGGTCAAGTCGCACATGGAGCTGATGCCGAAGATCAGCGCGGTGCTCGTGCACGACGCGGGCACGAACTACCTGTCGGGCCTCGCCGGCCCGCCGGCGCTGATGGCCGACCTGAAGTGGGCGACCACGCCGCTGTTCGATCTCGACGCGCGCTTCCCGTTCAACGTGCGCGAGAACAAGGGGCTCTCGGCGTTCGGCGCGAGCGACCACGCGTCGTTCACCGCGCAGGGCGTGCCCGGACTGTTCTGGGCGCAGGACGGCGAGACGAGCTACGACTACGTGCACCACACGCAGCACGACACGTTCGAGAACGCGCGGCAGGACTACCAGCGCCACTCGTCGATCGTCGCCGCGGTGACCGCGTACAACCTCGCCAGCCTCGATCACATGCTCGATCGCACCGGGCTGTTGCAGGAGGGCGGCGGCCGGCGCGACCTGACGCGGCGCTTCATGGGCGTGCAGCTCGAGGACACGACGGTCACGTCGGTCAACGCAGGCGGCATCGCGGAGACCGCGGGGTGGAAGGAAGGCGACGTCGTGCTGTCGATCGACGGCGTCGAGGTCGCGACGCGCCGCGACATCTCGACGGAGATCAACAAGGGCGGGCCGCGGAAGTTGATCAAGCTGAAGCGCGCCGGCCAGACGATCGAGAGCGTGCTCGACTACACGGGGACGCCGAGCGAGGAAGCGCGCGCGAAGGCGGCGGCGAAGGCCGAGCTCGAGAAGGCGGCGGGCGCGGCGAGCGGAGCCCCCGGCGCTCCTGCGGCTACGGGCGCGCCTGCGGCGCCTGCGGCGCCGACGGTTCCCGCCAACGCGCCGAGCTCCGGCGGCTAGCCGCGGATTCGCCGCTGCGGCCGTTGCGCGCGCGAGCGCGCCGGCAATCATGGGGTCGTGCTCTCGGTCCCCTCCGACTCGACCCGGCCATGAAGACACTCGCGCGCGTTCTAGCAGTCGCCTGTACCGCAGCCGCCGCGCAGGGCTCCGCGCAGAGCCCCGCGCCCTTCGCAGGCGAGCAGCTCCCGTTCGGCGCCCAGCCGACCGACCTCACGCGCGTCGACATCGACGGGAACGGCAAGGCCGATCTCGTTGCGCTCGCGCTCGGCAACTCGACGCTGCCGTCGGCGATCGTGTTTCGGCTCGGCGACGGAGCCGGCGGGTTCTCCGCGACACTTTCGCTGCAGACTCCGAAGTTCCCCGTCGGATTCGGCTGTGCGGACCTGGACCTCGACGGCGATCTCGACGCGTTGGTCGCACAGTCGATTCCGTCGGGCACGCTCGCGGTCTGGCTCGGCAACGGCGACGGCACGTTCGCGAGTCCGCTCGAGTATCCGACGGGACGCATTCCAACCTGCGTCGACCTCGGTGACGTGAACGAGGACGGGCGCGTGGACTCGATCCAGGGCGACGCGACCGCGCTCGCCTCCGCGACCGTGCTCCCCGGCGACGGCGCCGGCGGATTCGGCACGCCGATCCACCACGCGATGGGGATGCAGATCGGCGCGATCGACCTCGGCGATCTCGACGGCGATGGCGACCTCGACTTCGGCGCGCGGCAGACCGGCGGGAGCACGGTGCTCTTCGCGGAGTCGTTCCAGGGCGGGTTCTCGCCGGCGGGCAGTATCGTGCTGAGCCAGCTCGCGGCGCAGATCCGACTCTTCGACGTCGACGGCGACTCGGACACGGATGCCGTCATCGGTTCGCAGCAGGCTGGCTATCTGACCGTCGCGCGCCTGAGCGGCACGCTGCCGGCCGTGCTGCAAGGCGTCGTCAATGTCGGGACGGACGGCGGCGCCGCGCAGCGCTTCACTGTCGGTGACGTGAATGCGGACGGGAAGCTCGACCTCGTCGCGGTGAACCGCCTCAGCGCGACGGCCGCGGTGCTGCTCGCTGCTGCGCCCGGCACGTTCGGTGGGCCGATCGTCGTGCCGGTCGTCGTCGATCCCGCCGGAGTCGCGCTGCTCGATGCGAACAGCGACGGCAAGCCGGATCTCGCGGTCTCGAGCGCGGCGAGCGGCACGCTGCAACTGCGCCTCGGGCTCGGCGGCGCTGCGTTCGCCGCGTCGCAGCCGCAGATCGAGTGGTACGACGGCTCGATCGCGGACGAGCTCGTGCTCGGCGACCTCGAGGGCAACGGCCGCCTCGACGTGGTCGTCGCGACGGGCAATACCCAGTCGATCTCGGTGCTGCTCGGCGATCCCGTCGGCGTCCCGCTCTACGTCTCGAGCGTCCACCTCGGCGCACCGGTGCGCGGTGCTGCGCTCGCCGACGTCGATCTGGACGGTCGCGCAGACGTCGTCGCCGTGCGCGACACCTTCGGGACGACGCTCGCGGCGATCCTGACGCTGCTCGGCACAGGCAGCGGCGGATTCGGTCTCCCGATAGCGTCCGAGGTTGCGCCGCAGATGCTCGCGCTCGAGACGGGCGACTTCAACGGCGACGGACGCGTCGACGCGCTTACCTTCGGCTACGGCCAGACCGCCGCGACGTACAGCGGCGACGGGACCGGCTCGTTCGCTGCGCCGATCGTCATTCCGACGCAGTGTGTCGCAGGTGACGCCGCGTTCGGCGACCTCGACCTCGACGGTCGGCTCGACGTCGTTTTGCGCGGCGCGACCGTGAATCAGCTCTCCGTGCTGCGCGGCACGCCGGGTGGCGGATTCGCGCCGGCGGTCGTCTACCCGGTGCCGGTGGGCGACAACTTCGGCGGCGTCGCGATCGGAGACCTCGACGGCGACGGCTGGCCCGACGTCGTGACGACGCTCACGACGCCGACACCGGCCGTGAAGTGGCTCGCCGGCGGCGCCGGCGGCTCGCTCGGCGCATCGACGACCCTCACCTCGTGGCGCACGCCGGTCGACGTCGCGGTCGGCGACGTCGACGCGGATGGGCTCGCCGACGTCGTCGCGTTGGAGCAGCACTCGTTGCTCGCTTGGTGGCGCGGCACGGGGAGCGGCGCCTTCGCGCCCGAGCGGTTGTTCCAAGCCGCACCCAACGGCACCGAGCTCGCGCTCGGAGACTTCGACGCGGACGGCCGCCCCGACGTGATCGCGGCGTGCAGTCCGAGCATCTTGCTGCAGCGCAATCTGCTCACCGCTCCGGCGGGCACCCAGTCGTTCGGCAGCGGCACGAGTGGCTGCCTGGGAACGATCGGTCTCACCGCGAGCGCGTCACCGACGCTCGGCAACGCGAGCTTCGCGCTGCTCGCGACGAACGCGCCGCCGCAGGCGACTGGGATCGGCGCGATCGCGGCGGTCGCGGACGTGCCGGGCTCGAGCTTCCTGTTGCCCGGGCTCGTGCTGCACGTCGATCCGCTCGCGGGGCCGTACTCGATGTTCGCGCTGAAGAGCACGATCGCTGGCGAAGGCCGCAAGGTGCTGCCGGTGCCGAACGACGCGCAGTTGCTCGGCGCGAGCGTGCACGCGCAGACGTACTGGCTCGAGCTGCCGCCGCTGGGCTGCACGAGCGCGAGCGTGCCGTTCGCGTCCTCGCGTGGGCTGACGATCGCGTTCCAGCCGTAGCGGCCGCGCCTAGCGCTGTCCGCCGCCGAGCCGCTGCGCGTCGCGCGACGGCGCGCCGCCCTGCGGATCGCGTTCGAACGCCGGCGGCTCGAGCAGCACCGGATCGAGCGCGTCGAGCGCGGCCTGCACGCGCGCGGCGAGCTCTGCGCGCTGCGCCTCCTGCGCGCGCGCGAGCAGCGTCTTCGCCGTGTCGACCGCCGACAGGTTCAATCCGTCGCGCGCGTTCGCCGCATTCGGCGCGCGCGTGAACGACGCCTCGATCCGCGCCGTCGCTCCGTCGAGGTCGCGCTCGTCGAGCGCGACGCGCGCGAGCCCCGCCAGCGCGACCGCCGCGTAGTGATCCGAGGTCTCCTTGCACGCCGCCGACCGCGCGGTCGCCGCGTCGTACAGCTCGAGCGCGCGCTGGTAGTTCGCAACGGCGAGCGCGGGCTCGCGGTTGCGCCGCCGCGCCTCGGCCGCGACGAGCGCCGCGTAGCCGGCGTACCACTCGACGTCCGCCGGCCGCGGCGTGCGCGCAAGCTGCGCGTCGTACGCGCGCTCCAGCCCGCGCGCGCCGCGATCGAGCAGCGCCTGGTCGCGCCAGCGCTGGTGCAGCGCCCACGACGACGGGAAGCGCTCGAGCCCGGCCTGCAGCGCCTCGGCCGCCTGCCGCCGGCCGCCGAGCTGGCGCAGGAAGTCGACGTGCGACGCGACGTGCTGATCGGTGCCGAGCGGGTGCTTGGCGAGCAGCGCGTACGTGCTGTTCACGTCGCTCATCCACTGCGGGTCCCACGGCTGCTTGTCCTTCAGCGCCTGCGCGATCGCGTCCTGCCGCGCCGACACGAACAGCGCGAGGATCGCCATCGAGTTCCAGCCGCTCGGATCCGCCGGCAGCCCCTGCACGGCCAGCGCGGATTTCGCGCGCGCGGTCGCGAGATCGCCCTTGTGCCACGCGCACAGCGCTTCGACGCCGGCGAGGCGCCAGCCGCTCGCGCCCTCGGACGCACCCAGCGCGGCTGCTTCGCCGCCCGCGCGCGCCGCGTCGTCGGCGAGCAGCGCCGCGTACTTGCGCGGCGTCTGCGGATCCGCGGCGAGCGCGAGCAGTTGCTCGGCGAACGCGAGCCGCTCGTGGGCGGTCGCGGCCTTGCCTTCCGCGTTCGGCTGTGCGTGCTCGACGCGCGCGACCAGCGCATCGCGGTCGTAGGCCGGCCGGTACTGCGACGCGATCGCGCTCGCCCACGCCTGCGTGTCGAGCGCGGTCGACTTGCGGTCGAGCCCGCGGTGCACGGTCGCCAGCGTGCGCGCGCGCGGCGAGGTCTCGCCGAGCTTCGCAAGCACTTCGACCAGCGCGTCGCGCTCGTCGGCCGACAGCGGCACGCGCAGCGCGTCGCCGATCAGCTCGATGCCCGCCTCCGACTTCGTCTGTGCGAGCGCGCGGCGCGCCAGCGCGGCGAGCTCGAGGTCGTAGCCGAACACCGCGAGGCGCAGCAGATCGACCGGCGCGTCGGCGCCGCTCGCGATCGCCGCTTCGAGCAGCTTGCGCTTGCTCGCGGCATCGCCCGCGCCGTACGCGCGCTCGACGCGCTCGCGCTGCAGGCTGCCCTTGCTCGCGACGACCAGCTCGACCTGCGCGGGCTCTTCGGGCGACGGCGGCGGCGCCGGCCGCTTCTCGATGCCTTCCTTCAGCGCGCGGAAGATCGTGTCGGTGTCGAACGCGTAGAAGACGTCGTACATCTCCGAGCTGTCGAGCTCGACGCCGATGTGGCGCGGCGCGATGCGCCGGCCGTCCATGAACTTCTCGTAGAGCAGCGGCTCGATCCAGATGTGCTCGCCGCACGTGACGGTGCCGAAGCGCGGGCACGGGATGCGATTGCCCTCCTCGTCGTAGTCGCGCGGCGTGTGGCGGTACACGGACGCGATCACGCACACGTACGGCTCGTAGAGCACGGCCGTCTCCGGGCGGCGGTAGCGGATCCCCGCGTAGTGCTCGCTCGCGATCTCGCCGTCCATGTTCACGCACACGAGGATCGCCTTGCCGGTCGCGCGCGACACGCTGACCGCGTCGTCCCACGTGCGCTGCCAGCGGATCAGGCACGGCTTGGCCCAGTCCTCCTGGGTCGGCGCGAACCACATCTGCTCGCGCGAGACGCCGGGCACCTGCGCGGCGAGCGGCGTCGGCGAGAGGGAGGTCGCGCAGCACAGCGCGAGCAACAGGAGCACGAGTCGGACGGGCGATGACATGTGCGAGGAATCCGTACGGACAGGCACGAGCGCGTCATTGTGCCCGACTACCCAGTGTTGCTGAAACCACGGCTCGTCGGCGCTCGAATCGCATCCATGATTGGAACCGGCGGTGGGTCGGCACCACGTGCTCGGCGGAGATTCTCGATGTCCGCAAGCCGTCGCATCCTCGTTCTGCTCCTCGCGGCCGGTTCCGCGGCCGCGCAATCCGGTCTGGCCGGCTGGGGCCGCTTCGCGTTCCACACTCGCTCGAGCGAAGGTCCGTTCGTCGAGGTCTCCGCGGGTTACAGCCACGGGCTCGCGCGAGGCGCCGACGGCAGCATCGTGGCGTGGGGCTCCAACGCGAACGGAGTCTGCAACGTCCCGGCGCTTCCCGCGGGCCTCGTGTGGTCGGGGATCGCTGCCGGAGGAACGCACACGCTCGGGCTGCGCAGCGACGGCGCGATCGCGGGCTGGGGCTCGAACTTCTGGGGCCAATGCAACGCGCCGGTTCTGCCCGCGGGTCTCGCGTACGTCGAGGTCGCGGCCGGATCGGTGCACGGCGCCGCGCTGCGCAGCGACGGCGCGTTGATCGCGTGGGGCTCCAACACTCACGGGCAGTGCAACGTGCCTGCGCTGCCGGCCGGCGTCGCCTACGTCGGCGTCGCGTGCGGACTGTGGCACACGCTCGCGCTGCGCAGCGACGGGAGCGCGATCGCGTGGGGCGACAACCTCGGACAGCAGTGCGACGTGCCCGCGCCTCCCGCGGGACAGTCGTGGGTCGAGATCGCCGGCGGGCGCTATCACTCGGTCGCGCGCGCCAGCGGTGGGGCCGCCGTCGCGTGGGGGGACAACAGCTACGGCCAGTGCGCCGTGCCCGCGCTGCCGGCCGGTCAGAGCTACGTCGAGATCGCCGCGGGCAACGAGCACACGCTCGTGCGCCGCAGCGACGGCGTCACGCTCGCGTTCGGCAAGAACCACGCGGGTCAGTGCAACGTGCCGCTGCTGCCCGCGGGTCTGCTGTATGCCGAGCTCGATGCGAGTTCCGAGCACTCGTTGCTGCGGCGCAGCGACGGCTCGATCGTCGGGTTCGGCGAGAACGAGGTGTTGGAGTGCAACGTGCCGGTCCCGGCCGCTGGATCCGAGTACGTCGAACTCGCACTCGGCGGCGTCGGCTCGGTGATCCCGGAAGCGCCTTCGTTCCACGTGCTCGGACGGACCAGCGGCGGCGCGATCCTCGCGGCGGGCGAGAACTACGGCCATCAGTGCGACGTGCCCGCGTTGCCGGCGGGACAGCAGTACGACGCGATCGCGGCCGGCGATTTCCACAGCGTCGCGCTGCGCGGCGACGGATCGGTCGCGGCGTGGGGCTCGAACTACCTCGGCCAGTGCAACGTGCCGGCGCTGCCGGCGGGTCTCGTGTACAGCGCGGTCACGGCGGGCTTCCAGCACACGGCCGCTGTGCGCAGCGACGGCTCGATCGCCGCGTGGGGCGTCAACACCGGCGGCCAGTGCAACGTACCCGGCTTGCCGGCCGGTCTCGCGTACGTCGCGCTCGCGGCGGGACACTCGCACACGCTGGCGCTGCGCAGCGACGGCTCGATCGTTGGATGGGGCATCAACAGCTACAGCGTCTGCGTGCCGCCTTCGCTGCCGGCGGGAGTCGTCTACACGAGCGTCGCCGCCGGCACGTATCACTCACTCGCGCTGCGCAGCGATGGCGCGCTCATCGCGTGGGGACTCAACGCGAGCGCTCAGTGCAACGTGCCCGTGTTGCCCGCGGGTGTGTCGTACATCGGAGCAGCGGGCGGCAACAAGCACACGCTCGCGCTGCGCAGCGACGGTGTGGTCCTCGCGTGGGGCGACAACAAGTACGGTCAGACGGTCGTTCCGACGCCGCCCGTCGGGAGCGTCTACGTCGAAGTGTCCGCCGGTGCGGAGATCTCCGGCGCGCGCTACGTCGCGCGCTCGCTGACCAGTCCGGTGGAGTCCATCTCGCTCGCCGTCGGCGGAGCGCAGCCGTGGAACCTCGACGCGGGCCTCGCGCACGCGAACGAGCTCTATCTCGTGCTCGGCAGCGTCAGCGGAAGCGGGCCGGGCACGCTCTTGCCGGGCGGGCTGCTGCTGCCGCTCCAGGTCGACGACTGGACGAGCTACACATCGAACGAGCCGAACTCGGCGGTGCTCGTCGGCTCGCTGGGCTGGCTCGACGCGAACGGAAAGGCACAGGTCGGCGGCCTAACGCTGCCGGCGGGCACGGACCCGCTGCTCGCCGGACTGACGGCGCGGCACGCGTTCGTTTCACTTGCGACTTCGACCGGTGCTCTCGAATTCGTCAGCAACGCGCTATCGGTGGCGTTGACGCCCTGACGATACGTGACCCGCGGGCCGAGCCCGGATAGCACGCTCGAGCGTGCTCGGCCGCTGGCCCGATCTCGACACGCGGCTCCTCGATCGCGGCTCGCATCGCTCGGCTCGCATGAAGTTCCTCCTCGCGCTGTTCCTGTCCCTCGCCCCGTTCGCGCTCGGCGGGCGACACTCCGCTCAGACATCGCCCTCGGCCGAGTCGTCGTACGGCGCGAACGGACAGCAGACGCTGCGCCTGTTCCAGCCGACCGCGGCGTCGCCGCAGCAGGAGCGCGGCGCGTGGATCCTGTGGTGGTTCAACAGCGGCTACGCGAAGAACGATCAGCTCGACGCGATCGGCCCGGGGAACGAACCGCTCGCGACGCTGCTCGCGGCCGGGTACAGCGTCGTCACCGCGACCGTCACGTATCCGGGGCAGCCGGGCGTCGCCGGCGGCGGGCGCTTTCTGCCGCCCGAGCATCCGAGCTTCGCGCTCGGCGACCGCGTCGAGCGCGACGCGATCGCGGGCACGCAGCGCGCGCTCGAGCTCGCGCCGTCGTGGGGGCTCGATCCGACGCTGTGGATCTCCGCGGGCCGCAGCGGCGGCGCGCACCCGGCGCTGTGGGCGACGTACCGCACGTGGGCCGCGCTCGCGCAGAAGCCGCGCGGCGTGCTCGTGATCGGCGCGCACACCTGGTGGCCCGCGTGGCGCCAGGATCTCACCACGCTGCCCGTGCAGCACTTCTACCACTTCAACGACACGTCGCTGACCGGACTGCTCAAGGCGGGCAAACTGTCGCAGACGCTGCTGGAGCACCAGATCGCGAGCTCGTTCCTGCACTACGCCGAGCCGATCGCCGTGCCGTGCCTGTGGTACTCGCAGGAGACGACGACCGAGGTCAGCGCGATCGACAGGCTGCCGTCGAACGCGATCTCGACCGCGCACTCGCCGTGGTTCTCCTTCGCTGGCTACGCGCGCCTGCGCCGCGCGGCGCCGCATCCGCTGCACCGCTTGCTGCTCGATCCGGCGGTCGCGCCGATCGCGCAGGCGCAGGGGCTGCCCGCGCACGGCGTCGCAGCCGACGCGATGCCGGCCGCGGTGCGCACGTGGGTACGCGAAGTGTTATTCGCGGCGCCGTAGTGCGTCGGACGGCGCGCGCGCCAGTAGAGTGAATCCGCCGGTCGCGGCCCGCCTGGCAATCGACATCCGATCCCGCCGATGCTCCCGACGTTGATGCTCGCCTGCGCGACGCAGGCGTTGCAGATCCAGCCGCCGACCGCGCTCGAGCGCTGCTACGAGGGCCAGCGCATCGTGCTGCGCGCGGCGCTCGAGCTGCCCGGCGAGCTGCTCGACCGCCGGCTGCTGCAGCTGTACCAGCAACCGCTCGACGTGCCGCTCGAGCTCAGCGTGCCGTGGTGGAACGGCACCGATCTGCTCGAGCCGCGCGAGGAACTGCCGGTCAGCGCGGCCGACAGCGCGCGGCTCGTGTTCGGCGGCGCCGTGCGCGAGTTCTCGCGCTCCGAGCGGCCCGATGCATTCGGCGCGCCGCTCGTCGAGGTCGCGCTCGAGCGCGCGTTCGTCGCGCGCCGCGCCGGCGAGCTCACGCTGGCGGCGTCGCGCGTGCGCGGAGCGTACGCGACGCAGTTCGGCGACGACCTCGTGCTCGGCGCGACCGCGCTCGACCGCGAGGAGTTCACGCTCGCGAGCGAGGCGCGCGTGCTGCGGATCCTGCCGCTGCCGGAGGCCGGTCGGCCGGCCGGCTTCCGCGGCGCGATCGGCGACCTGCGCGTGCAGCTCGAGCTCGGCGCGCCCGAGGTCGCGGTCGGCGCGGAGCTCGCGCTGCGGCTGGTCGTCGAGGGCGAGGGCAACCACGGCGAGTTCGACGTCGCCGATCCGCTGCTGCCCGCAGGCGCGCACGTGCGCGCGCGCAGCGCGGCGCACGAGCCGGGGCGCAGCCGCTTCGAGTTCGCCGTCGTGTCCGAGCGGGCCGGCGAGCTCGAGCTCGCGCCGCTCGAGTTCGCGTACTTCGATCCGCGCGTCGCCGAGTACCGCATCGCGCGCGCGAGCGCGCTGCGCGCGCGCGTCGTCGCGCACGCGACGGCGGCGCCCCCGACGCCGGTTTCGAGTCCGGCGCCGGGGGCGGGGTTTTCGGCCAGGAGCACGTTGCTCAAGGCATGCGCGATCGGCGGCGCAGCGCTCGGCATCCTCGCTGCCGTCTGGGTGCTCGCGCTGCGCCGGCGAGTCGAGTGACGCGCTCCGCTACGGACACGCGTCGTGCAACTGGATGTTGCCGCCGGCGAGCGTGCCGCCGGCCTTGTATCCGTTGCTCACCAAGAAGCGCATCGTGTCGACGCCGCCGCCCGGTTCCCCGTTGTCCGCCGCTTCGCAGCGGAACGTGAAGCCCGCGTTGCCGTTGACCTTGCACGTGCCCGCGAAGCGCCGTGCGCCCGGCGTGCCGCCCTGCCCGTACGAAGTGATCGTCAGCGCCTGGATGTGCAAGCCGTTCGCGTGGTCGACGAGGTTGAACTGTCCGTCGGGCGCGCCGGCGTCGGCCTTGAAGCCGACGGTGAATCCGAAGTTCGCCTTGCCGCCGGGCACGGACAGCCAGCCGCCGCCGGTCAGCACGTCGAAGCACGGTCCGGGCGGAGGCGTGCTGCCGAAACAGTCGAGGTCGCTCTTCGCGGAGAGCACTTGGATGTCCGCCACCAGCGGCGCGACGAGGTGCAATGCCGCGACGTGGACCTCCTTGTAGCTGCCGACCTCGAGGAACTTCTGTTCGTTGATCACCAGCGTTCCGACGCCGGGCACGGGGATCTGCGTGTTCGGCGGGAAGCCGTTCGGCGGGATCGGGATCGGCTGGTTCAGGATCGTCAGGTCGGCCAGCTCGGTGCGACAGTCGAACGTGCCGCACTTGACCTGCGACTCGACGCGCGCGAAGCCGACGCGCACGACGCCGTTCAGCATGCCGATCGTCTCCGCGGCGGCCGAGCTGCGCGACCAGCCGCTGCCGCCGTCGGTCTGCGCCATCAGCGTCTTGCACGTGAGCGCGCCGACGCCGACGTTCGCCTCGATCAGCGCGGCGGAAAGACAGCCGCCTCTGGTGGGGAGCTCACCGGTGTCGCAGAGGAAGACCGGCGCGCCGACCGGACCGAGCTGGACGCCGGCGGCGAAGGCGCGGCCGCTGTACTTCGCGTTCGTCAGCGCGCTCGCCACGGCCGGCGCCGGCTCGGCGGCGCCGCGCGGTGCGGCGACGAGGACGGGCGCGGCGGTCAGCGCCGTGAAACCGAGGAGCAGTGCGGCGGAAAACGTACGACGTGGGTGGGACGGTTGCATGGTCGAGGCCCTTGGTGGTGGACTCCGCTCGCGCGGAGATTCGGAAGCAGCGGCCTCCTTAGTCGCGCCTGAGTGCGCGCGCACATCGGGTCGATACCCGAGGCGCGCGTTCCACCGCCCGGACTACGGCCGCACGATGCCGCGCCGGATCGCGTAGCGCACCAAGCTCGCCATCTCGTGGATGTCGAGCTTCGCCATCAGCCGCGTGCGGTGCGATTGCGCCGTCTTGAGGCTGATGCCGAGCGTGCGCGCGACCTGCTTGGTCGACTGGCCGGCGCCGATCAGCTCGAGCACCTGCCGCTCGCGCGGGGTCAGCGGGTCGGCGGCGTCCTCGGGCGCCGCGCCGTTGCGAGCGCGCGCCGCCGCGCCGACATCGCGCGCGCAGCGATGCGTGATCTCGAACGGCGAGAGCGACTCGACGAAGAACTCGTGCGCCGCCGCGGCGACGTCGAGCGCGTCGGCGCCGCGTCGCGCGCGGCCGAGCAGGCGCACGAGGCAGCGCTGCTGCGTCGCGGCCAGCTCGAGCAGGCCGACGCCGTCGGCGAGCGCGCGTCGGCCGAGTTCGTACGCCTCACTCAGCGCGCGTTCGCTGCGCAGGCGGACGTACGCGCTCAACACGCGCGCGTAGCGCCCTTCGAGCTGCCGCGTGCGGCTCACGGGCCGCGCCCCAGGTAGCGAGCGACGAGCACGAGTGCGTCGTCGTCGGATTTCCGGCAGCTCGCGAGGATCCGATCGGCGCCGTGCTGCGCCGGGCCGAGCACCGGCAGCAGCGTGCGGAAGCCGCTGCACACGCCGTCGGTCGCGAACACGAGTGCATCGCCGTGCGCGATCGGCAGGGTCTCCGGCAACAGACGCGGCAACCGGTGACCGACGATGCCGCCGCGCAGCACGAGCGACGTCGAGGGTGCGCGGGCGTCGACGGGCACGCGGACGGCCTCGACGTTGCCGATGCCGAGCCAGCAGAGTTCGCTCGTGCGTGCGTCGAGCGTCGCGGCGCTCACGACGACGCCGCGCGTCGAGCGCAGCGCGGCATGGCAGCGCGCGAACAAGGCGTCGAGCGGCTCGCCCGCGTGCTCTCCGAGCGTCCCGATCGCGATCTCGGCCGCCGCTGCCGCACTGGCGCCGTGCCCGACGCCGTCGACCACCGCGATGAAATCGACGCAGTGCAGGACGCGCACCACGCAGCGGTCCGCCGATGCGGTCTCGCCGGCGCGCGTCGAGGCGGCGATGCCGAGCTCGATCATCCGCGCGCTCCGTTCGCGCCGCGCGCCGCGTCCGGTTCGCGCCACTTGCGCGCGACGACGAGCGTGCCGCGCGCGAGCTCCGTGTGGATCTCGAACTCGTCCATCAGCCGCTGCACGCCGGGCAGGCCGAGCCCGAGGCCGCCGGAGGTCGAGTAGCCCGGCTGCATCGCCAGGGCGAGGTCCGCGATCCCCGGCCCGGCATCGCGCGCGGTCACGCAGACGCCCGCGCAGCCCGCGCGATCGACCCGCTCCACGACGATCTCGCCGCGGCGCGCGTAGAGCAGGATGTTGCGCGCGAGCTCGGAGATCGCGGCCGCGACCATCGTCGCCGCGACGGGGGAGAATCCCAGGGCGACCGCGAGCGCGCGACCTTCCTGGCGCGCGGCCACGATGTCGATCTCCGACGCGATCTCGATCCTCAGCGCGGCGACCACGGTGATCGTCCTACTCCGGCTCGCCTTCGACGCGGTCGAGGTACGCGAGACCCTCCTCGAGGTCGAGCGCAGTGACGACGCCTTCGAGCGTCGCGCCGAGCTGGACCATCGCGAACGCGACCTCCGGCTGGATCCCGACGATCACCGTGACGGCGCCGCGCAGCCGGATCATCTGCGCGATGTCGCGCAGCGTGCGGCAAGCGAAGGAGTCCATCACATCGATCGCGGTGACGTCGACGATCACGCCGCGCGAGCGGAATCGACCGACTCCTTCGACGACCGCGGCGCGCAGCTGCACGAGGTCGGCATCGGTGAGCGCGGACTGGATCGTGACGATCAGGTACGCGCCCTGCTTGAGGATCGGCGCCTGCACGAGATCGACCGGCTCAGGCGCGCGGCTCGTCGCGCAGCGGCACGACCTTGTATCCCAGCAGGCGCT
>SCVU01000214.1 GCA_004296785.1 Planctomycetota bacterium | reverse complement strand
GGCTGAAGCTCGGCGCGCTGCTCGTGCCGCCGACGCAGCGGCCCGAGCTCGAGGAGCGGCGCGAGCGCGCGCTCGACGTGTGGTTCTACGCGCTGTCGCTGCTCGGGTTCAGCGGCAGCGACTCGCGCGCGCTGCGCAAGCTCGAGGGCGAGAAGCGCGCGCATTCGTTCCTGCAGCTTGCGGTCGATCTCGGCGTCGCGCCGTCGCCGGAGCGCGCGCGGGCCGACTTGTGCGCGCGCGCGGCGACCTCGCTCGAGGACCTGCGCGCGCTGGCCGCGCTGTGCGAACCGGACGCGGAGGCGGGCCCTGCCGCGGGTTCGGAGCGCGTGCGCGGTTCCGACGCGGGCTGGCTGCTGGCCGAGCTCGAGGCCGCGCGCACGAGCGTCGAGGACCTGACGGCGAGCTGGGCCTTCGAACAGGCGACGGGTTTCGCGCCCGGGCGCCTGGAGCCGCAGCTGTTGCTCGCGCTCGACCTCGAGTGGCTGTGCGCGGCGCTGCGCTGGGAGCCGCGGCGCCTCGAGGCGTGGGCGGCGAGCGCGCGCGCGCGCTGGCGCCAGCGCTGGCTGCTCGGCTACGCCGCCGACGCGATCGCGCAGGAGTGCGCGCGGCTGCCGGGCCGCAACTGGCCGCCCGAGTGGATCGCCGACCACGTGCTGTCGCTGTGCGCGAGCGCGTGGACGAGCCGCGGCCTCGAACGCGCGCTCGACGACGAGCCGCAGCCGTGGCGCGAGGTCGCGCGCGTGCTCGGCTGGTCGCACCTCGGCGAGATCTTCGCGGCCGGCGGACGCGCCGAGCGCATCGACGCGGAGAACGCGCAACCGCTGCCGTTCTTCGATCCGGCGCTGCGCGATGCCGAGAGCGATCCCGAGCATCCGTGGGTGCTGCTCGAGCGCGCGACCGGCAGCGCGGACTGGGGCGAGGCGTTCGCGCTGGCGCGCGAGCGCGAGCGGACGGCTGCGCTGCGCGCGCGCGTCGCCGCGCTGTTGTCGGGCTGGGAGGCGCGGCTGCAGCTCGCGCTGCGCCGGCGCATCGAGTCGCGCCTCGGCGCGGTCGAACCGGGATCCGACGGCGCGCGCCGGCTCGAGATGTCCGCCGATTGCATCCGCCGCGCGGTGCAAGGGCTGCCGTACGCACTCAAGGACTACGGCAGTCGCGAGGTCGCGCTCGTCGCGCGCCCGGCCTTCGAGGCGATCGCGATGATCGAGCGCGCGCCGTCGCGGCTGCGCGGTTTCCACGCGCGTGAAGATTCGCGGCGCGAGCACCTGCGCGCGGTCGGCGAGCCGGTGGTGCCCGGTTGGACGCTGCTCGGCTCGGTCGCGCGCGCGCTCGACGTCGGCAGCGACGCGCTGTCTCCGGCGCGGCGCGAGCGGCTGTTCGCGCTGCGGCGCGCGCCCGAGCGCGACGAGGACGAGGAGCGCGAGCTCAGGGAGCTCGTCGGCGACGACCTGCTCGCCGACCAGTCGCGCGGCGTCGCCGGCATCGAGGCGTGCTTCGATCCGTGGCTGCGCGGCAAGAACGGCTACCGCGAACGGCTCTCGCTCGAGGACGCCGCGGACGAGGGCGGGCTCGTGCACCGCGTGCGCGAGGTCGAGCACGGCCGCGCGCTCGGGCTGACGATCGACATCGCGGTGCAGCGCGCGGCCGAGCGCGTGCTCGCGTCGCCGGACGGAGACCCCGACGAGCACTTCCGCGACGCGGAGTGGCTCGCCGCGCCGCAGGGCGCGATCGTCTTGATGACGGTCGACGGCGCGATCGGCGCCGCGGCGTCGGGACCGCTGCCGCAGAAGGAGTTGTCGGAGCTCACGAGCGAGGAGTTCCCGCTGTACATCGAGCGCGCGCTGCACGCGCCCGGATTCCAGCCGCTCGGCTCGGTGGTCAAGCCGCTCGAGGCAGCCTGGGCGCTCGACAGGCTCGCGCTCGATCCGCGCGCGAGCGTGACGTGCGCCAAGCAGCCCGAGGGTTTCTTCGGATACAAGGGACTGCGCTGTTCCGAGGGCGGCTCGCACGGCGGGCAATCGATCGATCTGTTCCACGCGCTGCTGCATTCGTGCAACTCGTACTTCGCGTCGCTCGGCGAGCGATCCCGCGGCAGCGACCTGATTGACGCATGGACGTGCTTCGGCCTCGGCGCGCCGACCGGCGTGCGCCCGCCCGGCGCCGGCGGCCGCATCGAGGACGTGCCGCGGTTGCCGAAGCTCGCGGCCGTCGAGCGCGATCGCATGCGCGCGGCGAACGGGCTCGTCGTGTTGCAGGGGACGCCGCTGCAGGTCGCGCGCGCGTTCGCGGGCCTCGCGACCGGCGTGCTGCCGTCCGTGCGCATCGTCGAGACGATCGGCGGCGAGCCGGCGCCGCGCGGTGCGCCGTTCCCGCTGCCGCTGTCCGCGCGCAGCCTCGGGACCGTGCAGGCCGCGCTGCGCGCGGTCGCCGGCGAGACCGGCGGCACCGGCCACCGCTCGCTCGACGTCAACGAAGTCGGCTACACCGTCGCGGCGAAGACCGGCAGCGCTGACCTCGAGGATCGCCCCGACGACTTGAAGCAGAAGGTGCGCAAGCACGCGTGGGTCGCCGGTTGGCTGCCCGCCGATCGCCCGCGCGTCGTGTTCGTCGTGTTCTGCGCCGACACGCGCAGCACGTCGAGCCACTCGTCGGTGTGGCTCGCGCGCCAGCTCTTGCGCGACGCGGACGTCAAGCGCTGGATCGACGCGCAGCTCGCGCAGGAGCCGGCGCGATGAGCCGCTCGGGTGGCTTCGAGCCGCGCCGCCGCGGTTTCGCGCGCTTGTTCGCGGCGGACATCGAGTGGGCGCGCTTCGACTGGCACCTGCTGACGCTCGCGTTCCTGCTGTGCGGCACCGGAGTGCTCGCGCTGCACGCGATGAGCGAGGCCGATGCGCGCTTCGATCGCGCGGGCGGGCCGGATTTCGAGGGCCACCTGCAGAAGCTCGCGCTCGCGCTGCCGTTCTTCCTGGCCGGGCTGCACCTGCGCACCGGCTGGCTGCGCCGGCACGCGTGGTGGATCGGCGCGGGCGCACTCGTGCTGCTCGCGCTCGTGCCAATCATCGGACAGGAGCGCAATCACGCGCGGCGCTGGATCCCGCTGCCGATCGGGTTCGATCTGCAGCCCTCCGAGCTCGCGAAGGTCGCGCTCGTCGTCGTGCTCGCGCGCCTGTTGCACCGCTCGCGGCTCGACCGCGCGCGCGACTGGTTCCTCGCCGCCGCGGTCGTGCTCGTGCCGATGGCGCTCGTCGCGCGACAGCCGGATCTCGGCACCGCGCTGTGCATGCTGCCGATCGCGCTCGGCGTGCTGTATCTCGCCGGTGCGAGCGCGAAGCGCCTGGGCATGCTGTGCGCGGTCGGCGCGCTCGTCGCGCTGTGCGCCGTGCAGTTCGAGTGGGTGCGCGACTACCAGTTGCAGCGCGTGCGCACTTGGCTCGGCACCGTCGAAGCGGCGCCGCTGATCGAGGCGCGCAACGGCGCCGCGTTCCACGTCTACCACGCGCGCGTCGCGGTCGGGAACGGCGGTTTGCTCGGCACCGGCCTGGGGCGCGGCGTCGCGAACGTCGCCGGGCACTTGCCGGAGCGCGACTGCGATTCGATCTTCGCGGTGCTCGCGGAGGAGGGCGGCTGGTTCGGCGCGACGACGCTGGTCGTCGGCTACCTGCTGTTGTCCGCCGGGCTGTTGCACGCGGCGAGCGCGCAGCGCGAGCGGTTCTCGCGGCTCGTCGTCGGCGGCGTCGGTCTGTATTTCGCCGCGCACCTGTTCATCCACGCCGGCGTGAACCTCGGGCTCGTGCCGCTGACCGGATTGCCGCTGCCGCTGTTCTCGACGGGAGGTTCGTCGCTGCTGGCGAGCTTCACGGCGCTCGGGCTCGCGCTCGGCACGTCGGCGCGGCGCGAGGCGTCGCTCGACGAGGACTCGTTCCGCGACTGAAGGCCGGCACGCGCGCGGCCCAGGTTCGGGACGCCGAGTCGCCC
>SCVU01000213.1 GCA_004296785.1 Planctomycetota bacterium | reverse complement strand
GTCGATCGAAGCCGCTCGCGCCCGCGCCGATCACGCCGCCGAGCGTCGCGCTGCCCGGCCGGGGCACGTCGGGCGTCAGCCAATGTCCGCCGCGCGCGACGGTGCTCGAAAGCTCCGCGAGCGTGAGGCCCGCCTCGACGCGAATCGTGCCGTCGCCCGGCTCATACGCGAGCACGCGCCGCAGCCGCCGCGTCGACAGCGCGAAGTCGACGCGCGCCGGCATCCGCGCCCAGCCGAGCTTCGACAGCAAGCCGACCGGCAGCAGCGCGAGCGAGTGCTCGAGCGCAAAGCGCACGCACGCCTGCACTTCCTCCGCCGTCGCCGGGCACACGAGCGGGATCGCGCGCGTGCTGCCGCCGAGCTCGAGCGCGTGTACGTTCGCCGCGCCCGCGATGCGCGCGAGCTGCGTCTCGATCCGCTCCGGAGCCGCGACCGCTGGGCTCACGCGCCCTCCGGAATCCGGCCCGCGCGCATCTCCTGACACACGCGCACCGGGATCATCTTGCCGGGATTGAGGCGGCGGTTCGGATCCCACGCGTCGCGCGCGCGGCACATCTGGCGCAGATCGGCGTCGTCGAACAGGTAGTGCATCTGCGCCTGCTTCTCCAAGCCGACGCCGTGCTCGCCGGTCAGCGCGCCGCCGGCCGCGACGCACAGCTCGAGCATCTTGTCGCCAGCCTCGAGCACGCGCGCGAGCTCGTCCTTGTCGCGGCGGTCGTAGCAGATGTTCGGGTGCAGGTTGCCGTCGCCGGCGTGGAACACGGTCGCGAGGCGCAGCTTGCGCTCGCGCGCGATCTCCACGGTGCGCAGCACCATCTCGCGCAGCTTCGTGCGCGGCACGACGGCGTCGGCGACGTACAGATCCGGCGCGACGCGGCCCATCGCGCCGAACGCGCCCTTGCGACCGGCCCACAGCTTCTTGCGCGCCGCGGCGTCGCGCGCGCTGTGCACCGACAGAGCGCCGCGCTGCTCGAGGATCGAGCGCACGGCCGCCGCGCAGCCGGCGACCTCGGCCTCGCTGCCCTCGACCTCGACGAGCAGCACCGCTTCGGCTTCGCGCGGATAGCCGGCCGCGAACACGCTCGCCTCGACCGCCTCGATCGTCAGCTTGTCGAGGATCTCGAGCGCCGACGGCTCGAGGCGCGCCGCGATGATGTCGCTGACCGAGTCGCAGGCCGCCTCGAGCGACGCGTAGATGCCGAGGAACGTCTCGACGACCGGCGGCTCGGGCACCAAGCGAACGACGAGCTCGGTCGCGATCCCGAACATGCCCTCCGACCCGACGAACAGACCGACGAGGTCGTAGCCGTCGGGGTCGAGGCGCGGCGCGGTGAGATCGAGCAGCGTGCCGTCGTGCTGGACGATCAGCAGGCCGAGCACGTGCTGCGTCGTGCTGCCGTGCTTGAAGCAGTGCGGGCCGCCGGAGTTGTTCGCGACGTTGCCGCCGAGCGTGCACGCCTGCTGGCTCGACGGGTCGGGCGCGTAGTACAGGCCGTGGTCCTTGCACGCGGTCGTGAGGTCGACGTTGACGAGGCCGGCCTCGACGCGCGCGCGGCGGTTCTCGACGTCGAGCTCGAGCACGCGGCGCATGCGCGCGGTGCCGAGGATCACGCCGCCCTCGACCGGGGTCGCGCCGCCGGCGAGGCCGGTGCCGGCGCCGCGCGGGACGATCGGGATGCGCGCGTCGTGCAAGAGCTTCATGCACGCGGCCGTCTCGGCGGTGTTCGCGGGCAGCAGCACGAGGTCGGGCCGCTGCGCGTAGATCGCAAGGCCGTCCGACTCGTACGGGATCGAGCGCGTGCCGGGCTCGATCAGGCCGTGCGAGCCGACGATCGCGCGCAGCGCTTCGACGACGGAGCGGTCCATGAGGGCGCTCACTCTAGCGCGCGCGCGGCGCGGAACGCGCCGAGCTCAGAAGTCGATGCGGCGGATGCGCCAGATCCCGAGCGCGAGGACGAGCACGGTGAACGCGATCGACGACCCCAAGGAGAACCACGCGTTGTACTTCCACACGGACGACCAGCCGAACTCGTTCTTCACGAACAGCGTCGGGTCGTCGTCGTCGGTGCGGAACACGCCGTCGCCGCCCTGGTCGAACTCCAGCGTCGCGAACTGCTTCGACATGAACTCGAGCTGGGCCTCCTCGACGGCCTTCACGCGATCCTCGCCGGATTTCTCCGACAGCGACGCGGTGTCGGCGCCGGGAGGAACCCACTCGGGCGGCGCCGCCATCGACAGCGCCACGAGCCCTCCGCCGCCCGCCATCACGAACACGCGGCGCGCGCGCGCCTCGCCGTCCGCCGCGTCGTGCCACTGCACGACGCGCGCGGACATCCCGCGTCTCCAGTGGTGATCGCGCCGCACGCGGCCGACGCCGGGGGTCCCCTTGAGCTTCTTCTCCATCGCCTCGGACATCGAGCCGCCGCGGCGCAGCGTCGGCGCGCGTTCGAGCCACAGGCTCACGCCATCGCCGGCGCCCTCGACGTCGAGCCAGGCGACGAACGCGGCCTCCTTGGTGGCGAGCTCGAGGTCGAGCGCCGCGGGCGCCGCGCGATCGCGCGAGATGCTCGTGTCGTCCGCGAGCTCCTGGATCCGCAGCTTCGACTTCGGATCGAAGAAGTCTGGTTCGCTGCGCGTGATCTTCGCGCGCAACAATTCGGTGATCAGCCCGGCCTCGGTCGTCTTCGGCAGCGTGTAGTGCAGGACGTCGACCGTCGTGAAGAACCCGTCGACGAGCGCGACAGGCGGCCCGTCGTGTTCCTCACCCGATTCATCCGGCTCCCCGGCCAGGAACTGCCGCATCTCCTCCGTCTGCAGCACGCCTTCCTTGACCGCCCAGCCGCTGTGGATGCAGCCGTTGACCATGAAGAACAACAGCGCGAGCAGCAGCGCCGCGACGCTGCTGCGCGTGTACGCGCCGATCAGCATCGAGACGCCGTGCACGATCGCGAACACGTAGGTCAGCGTCAGCGCGCCCCACAGGAAACCGGAATCGCTGAAGCCCGAGCTCAGCAGCAGGCCCGCGTGCATGCCGACGACGAGCAGGAGCGCGAGCGCGCCGACGAAGCCGACGCCGGTGAAGTAGCTCGCGAGGTAGAACGACCGCCGCGAGATCGGCTTGCTGAACAGCCCGTCCGCGAGTCCCTTCTCGAGCAGGCGGGGCACGAAGAACGCGGTCGCCGCGATCGCGAACGTCATCCCGAGCGAACCGGCGACCTTGTCGACGAACAGCATCTGCAGCATCCGGATCATGCCCTCGCGCTGAGGGATGCCCGATTGCAGCGGCAGGTCGAACGTGTCGAGGATCTGTTCGTACGTGTACGTCTTCCAGCCGAACAGCAGCACGATCTCCTCCTCGCGGAACCCGATCGCGAACGTCAGGAAGATCAGCAGCAGCACGGTTCCGAGCAGGATCCGGAACACGCGGTTGTCGAGCACCTGGTAGACGGCGTCGAGCACGAGCGCCTTGCGCATCGTCGCGTTCATTTCGTGCTCCCGTTGCTCGTGTCGGCCTTCACGAGGTCGATGAACGACTGCTCGAGCGTCAGCCGCCGCTGCTCGATCGCGCGGATCGACACGCCGGCCGCGCGCAGTCGATCGATCGCCTGGTCGAGCTCCGAGTCCGCGAGCAGCACGTCGCAGCCGCGCGGCGTGCGCGTGTAGTGCGTGCCGAGGCCCGCGAACAGCGCGTCGAGCCGCTCACCCGCCGGCTCGACCTCGAAGCTCACGCGCCCCGAGCGCGGCGTCAGCTCGTCGATCGTGCCAGCGCGCAGCACGCGGCCGCCCGCCATGATCACGACGCGATCGCAGATCAGCTCGACCTCCATCAACAGGTGCGAGTTGATGAACACCGTCGCACCGCGGCGCTTGAGATCGAGCACGATCTCGCGGATCGCCGCGCGCCCGACCGGGTCGACGCCGTCGGTCGGTTCGTCGAGGAACACGAGCTCGGGCTCGTGGATCAGCGCGGACGCGAGACCGATCCGCTGCTGCATGCCCTTCGAGTACTCGCGGATCTTGCGGTCGGCGCCCTGGGTCATCCCGACGCGCTCGATCCACTGCGGGATCCGCGTCGAGAGCCACTCGCGGTCGCGCCCGCACATCATCCCGTACAGCTCGAGCACCTGCCGGCCGGTCAGGTAGTTCGGCAGGCGGTGCGCTTCGGGCAGGTAGCCGATCCGTTGGCGCGGCAGCGGCCGACCCGCGGGCTCGCCGAACACGATCGCGTCGCCGCCGGTCTTGTGCGCGAGCCCGATCAGGATCTTGAGCAGCGTCGTCTTGCCCGCGCCGTTCGGCCCGAGCAGGCCGAAGACGGAACCCGGCTCGATGTCGAGGTCGATCGAATCGAGCGCGCGGAAGCCGGATTTGAACAGGCGCTTGCCGTAGACCTTCGACAGCGCCCGAACGGAGATGATGGGGGCGACCAAGCGATGCGTTTGGAGAGCGGGGGGGACGGGGGACTCGAACTCGTCGGACTCAGGCGGGCGGCGCCGCGTGCGCGAGGCGCGCTGCGCCGATCCATCCGGCGCTGGGACCGAGCGTCGCCTGGAGCAAGCGGACCGCCATTGCGCGGCCGCCGTACGAGCGTTCGCGGATTCCGGCGCGGATGCCGGGCTCGAGCACATCGAGTGCAGCGGAGAAACCTCCGCCGAACACGAAGCACGACAGATCGAGCAGGCACACGACCATGCCGATGCCGCGTCCGAGGTCGACGCCGACCTCGTGCAAGAGCTCGCGCTCGGGTGCGTGACCGGCGCGCGCGCGCTCGGCGAGCAACTTCAGGTCGCCGGGCGCTGCGGCCGGCAGCTTGCGCGCGAGCGCGCGGCGCTTCGCGGCCGTCGCCGACGCGAACTGCTCGAGGCAGCCGCGCGAGCCGCAGCCGCACGGCGGGCCGTCGGGGTCGATCACGACGTGGCCGATCTCGCCGGCCTGGCCGTCGCCGGCGTACAGCTCGCCGCCGAGGATCAGCCCGCCGCCGACGCCGGTGCCGAGCGTCAACAGCAGCAGATCGCGCGCGCCGCGGCCGGCGCCGAGCCACTGCTCGCCCAGAGCCGCCGCGTTCGCGTCGTTCTCGACGCGGACATCGCGCTCGTCGAGGCCGAGCGCGCCGGCGACGCGCGTGCGCAGCGGCAGGCCGTCGAGGTACGGCAGGTTCGGGCTCTGGCGCACGCCGCCGAACGGGCGGTCGAGCAGGCCAGGGATGCCGATCCCGAGCGCGCCGCGGGACTCGAGTCGGCGTGCGATCGCGACGACGAGCTCGACGAAACCATCGGGGCTGACGCCGCGCGGGATCTCGACCGGATCGAGATCGACCTCGACGTTGCCGGCCGGACCGATGCGGCCTGCCTTGATCGACGTCCCGCCGATATCCAGGCCGACACGCGCGCTCATCGCTGGACTGCGCTCATCGCCCGGCGGCGGACTAGTCCGCTTCCTGCCGCGCCTTCGCGCGCCGCATCACGCGGCGATAGACCTTCAAGTACTCGTCGGCGGTGCTCGCCCACGAGAAGTCCTTGCCGAGGCAGCGCCGCGCGAGCGTCTTCCACGTCGCGGGCGACTTGTACGCCTTGAGCGCGCTGTCGATGCCGGCGAGCAGACCATCGCCGCTGTAGTCGTCGAAGTGGAAGCCCAGGCCCTGGCGCGGATTCGCGGTGAAGTCCGGCACGATGTCCTCGAGGCCCGAGCGCGAGTACAGGACCGGCGCGACGCCGTAGCGCAGCGCGATCGCGAAGAGCGGATTCGACGGCTGGTAGTGCGACGGCAGGATCAACAGATCCGCGCCGCCCATCACGAGGTGCGCGACGTTGACCTGGTAGCCGTCGATCACCCGACAGCGCCCCATGAACGTGCCTTCCATCGTCTTCAGGCGCTGCTGGATCTCGGGCGAGCCGGTGCCCATCACGACGAGCTCGAGGCCGCGCTCGAGGATCGGCGTCAGGATCTCGGCGAGCAGGTCGATGCCGCCGTCGGCGTCCCAGCGGCCGATGCAGCACGCGAGCGGGGTGCGCGCGCCGGTGTCGAGGCCGAGCTTCTGCTGCAGCACCGACTTGCACTTCTTCTTGCCCGCGAGCTCCTTGTCGCGCGCGGAGAACGCGGCCGGCAGCGCGGGGTCGTTCGACGGATCCCAGGCCTGGTAGTCGATGCCGTTCGTGATCCCGAACATCTCCTTGCCGCGGCGCTGGAACGTCTCCTCGAGGCCGTAGCCGCGGTCGCGCTCCTGGATCTTCAGCGCGTGCATCGGCGAGTGCGTGCCGATGATCGTCGCGAACTCGGCGCCCGCCTTCAGGAAGTTGACCTTGCCGGCGAGGTCGACGCCGCGCACCGAGCGGAAGTACGAGTGCGGGATGCCGACGTGCGGCAGGATCTCGCGCTCGAACACGCCCTGCAGCGCGAGGTTGTGGATCCCGAAGAACGTGCCGGCGCGCGCGGCCGGGTGGTCGAGCTCGCGTTCGACGTACTCGACCTGGTGGAACAGCGGCAGGAGGCCCGTGGTCCAGTCGAGGCAGTGGATCACCTCGGGCTCGAAGCCGAGCGCGGGGAAGCTCTCGAGCACCGCGCGGCTGAACAACGCGTAGCGGCGCCAGTTGTCCGGGTACGGGCCTTCCTCGCCGCTGTACGGCTGGCGCGTTCCGAACAGCACCGGCTGGTCGAACAGGTACACCGGCAGCTCGCGCGCGGTGCCCGTGCCGGGCTTCGGCATCGGCAGCTTGCCGTGCAGCACCTTGAAGCGCTGGATCGGCTGCTGACCGTCCTTCGCGCGGCCGTCCTTGACCGACAGCTCGGCGACCGTCTGGACGTTGCTGAGCTTGCCGAGCTCGAGCCCGCGGTGCAGCGGCAGGAACACGCGCGCGTCGGCGCCCTGCACCCGCAGGGCGGTGGCCAGCGACTCGGCTACCCCGGCCAGATTGGTCCGGAGGACGAGCGACTGAAGCTCAGGGGTGACGACGGCGACTTTCAACGACGTCTCTGGAGGCGCGGAAGCGGAGAACCGATGCCAGAGCGAGGGGCCGGCGGAGTCCGGCGAGTGCGAGCCGCCGTTGCGAGTGCCGGGCACCGCAGGCGACAGGAACCCCCCGGGGTCTGCTGCCGCGGACGAGCCTAGAGAGAGCGCTCGGCGATCCCTAGGACGATGTTCGGCGAGCGCCGCAAGTCCATGTCAGACATGAACTTGAGAATTGACCGCCGGGCAGTTCCACGGGCGGGACGGGCTACTTGCCGCCGCCCGTCCCGGGGGCCACGCCCTTGGTCGGCGGCGCCGCCGCCTTGCCCGTCGCCTTCTCGTACTCGGCGAGCGCCTTCGGCATCAGCTTCTTCAATTGGCTCGCGCGCGTTTCGTCGGACGGGTGCGTCGAGAGGAACTGCGGCGTGCCCGATCCGCCGAGCGCGCCCATGCGCTTCCAGAACTCGACCGCTTCGCGCGGGTCGTAGCCGGCGCGTGCCATGTACATGAGGCCGATATGGTCGGCCTCTGATTCCTGCATGCGGCCCCACGGCAGCGAGACGAGCAACTCCTTGCCGACCAGCGCGAGCGCCTGCGTGCTCTCCTTCGCGTTCTGCAGCGCGAGGCCCAATCCGGTCTGCAGCAGCATCTCCTGCGACACGCGCTCGGTGCCGTGCCGCGCGACCGCGTGCGCGATCTCGTGGCCCATCACGACGGCGAGCCCGGTCTCGGTCTGCGCGACCGGCAGGATGCCGGTGTAGACCGCCATCTTCCCACCGGGCATGCAGAACGCGTTGACGGTCTTCGGCTCGTCGATCAAGCGGACCTCCCACTGGAAGCCCGGCGCGTCGGTGACCGCGCTGATGCGCTTCATCACGCGCTCGACCATCTCCTTCTGCGCGCCGGACGTGACGAGCTTCGCGCCCTTCAGCTGCTCCTCGTACGCTTCGGCGCCGAGCTGCACGTCCTCGGCGGGGGAGAAGCTGTTCCACGCGGAGCGGCCGGTGATCGGCGTCGTCACGCAGCTCGCGAGCGACAGCAGTGCGATGCCGGCGACCCACGCGCGGCACGGACGAAAGACGGACGAGAGTGAGCGGGCCTTCATGCGGTTGAGCCTAGCAAGTAGTCTGCAGCTCATGAGTCTCGTCGACCTGACACTCTCGAAATTCTGCGCGGAGCTCGCCGCGAAGTCGCCGACGCCGGGCGGCGGCAGCCAGGCGGCGTTCCTCGTCGCGAGCGGGGCGTCGCTGGTCGCGATGGCGTGCCGCTTCTCGAGCGGCGAGAAGTTCGCCGCGGTCGAGGTGTACATGGCGGGCCGCGCGGAGGAGCTCGACGCGCTGGCCGCGAAGGCGCTCGAGAACGTCGACGCCGACAGCCAGTCCTACGACGCGGTCAGCGCGGCGTACAAGCTCGCCAAGGCGACGCCCGAGGAGAAGGCGGCGCGGACGGCGGCGATCCAGAAGGCGCTGCAGGGCGCGCTCGAGCTGCCGCTCGAGACGCTGCAGGTCGCGGCCGCCGGCCTGCGGCTCGCCGCCGTCGCCGCGCCGCAGGCGAACAAGAACCTCGGCAGCGACCTCGCGAGCGGGGCGCTGTGCCTGTGGGCCGGGCTCGAGGCCGCGTGGTGCAACGTCGCGATCAACGCGGGCGGCATCGCCGACAAGGCGTGGCTCGAGCCGCGGATGGCGGCGGCCGCCGCGCTGCGGCGCGAAGGCGAGGCGCTGCGCGACGAGG
>SCVU01000212.1 GCA_004296785.1 Planctomycetota bacterium | reverse complement strand
AGCGCATGCCGCCCGCCGACAGCGGCAAGCGCGCGCTCGACGAGCGCGAGATCGAGCTGTTGCGCGCGTGGATCGAGCAGGGCGCGAAGTACGAGGCGCACTGGTCGTTCGTGCCGCCGACGCGGCCCGAGCCGCCGGCCGTGCGCGACGCGAGCTGGCCGCGCAATCCGATCGATCGCTTCGTGCTCGCCGAGCTCGAGCGCGACGGCCTCGCGCCGAGCCCACCCGCCGATCGCGACACGCTGCTGCGGCGCCTGTTCCTCGACGTGACCGGCCTGCCGCCGACGCCGCAGGAGCTCGACGCGTTCGCCGCCGACGCGCGACCTGACGCGTACGAGCGCCAGGTCGAGCGGCTGTTCAGCGAGGAGCCGTACAAGACGCGCCAGGCCGAGCACCGCGCCGCCGCGTGGATGGACCAGGCGCGCTACGCCGACACGTGCGGCATCCACATGGACGCCGGGCGCCAGATGTGGCTGTGGCGCGACTGGGTGCTCGCCGCGTACCGCGACAACGTGCCGTTCGATCGCTTCGCGTACGAGCAGCTCGCCGGCGATCTCCTCCCGGATGCGACGCTCGAACAGAAGATCGCCAGCGGCTTCAACCGCAACCACGTGACGACCGACGAGGGCGGCGCGATCGCGGAGGAATACCTGGTCGAGTACGCGGTCGATCGCGTCAACACGACGAGCTCGGTGTTCCTCGGGCTGACGATGGGCTGCGCGCGCTGCCACGACCACAAGTTCGACCCGATCACGCAGGACGATTACTTCCGGCTCTACGCGTACTTCAACTCGATCGAGGAGCCGGGGCTGTACTCGCAGCTGCCCGACGCGCAGCGCGCGTTCGAGCCGTTCCTCGTCGTGCCGACGCGCGAGCAGGCCGCGGAGAAGGCGCGCGTGGAGAGCGAGCGCGCGAGCGAGCAGGCCGCCGTCGATCGGCCCGCGCCCGACGACGAGCAGAAGTTCGCGCGCTTCGTCGAGCAACTGCCGGCCGAGGCGGGCGTCGCGTGGGCCGAGGCGAAGCTCGTGTCCGCGCGCTCGCGCGACGGCGCCACGCTGACGCCGCAGTCGGACGGCTCCGTGCTCGCCAGCGGCGCGAATCCCGAGCGCGACGAGCACGTCGTCGTGCTGAGCACGCAGGCGACCGACCTGCGGATGATCTGCCTCGAGGCGCTCGGCGATCCGAGCTTCTTCGAGGGGCGTGTCGGTCGCGCCGACAACGGCAACGCGGTGCTGTCGCGCATCGAGATCGATGCGCGGCCGCTGAACGGCGGCGCGGCGCAGCGCGTCGAGCTCGCGTGGGCGTGGGCCGACGTCGAGCAGGCGAACGGCGACTTCCGCGTCGTCAACGCGTTCGACGGCGAGGGCTCGCGCGGTTGGGCGGTCGACGCGCACAACCAGCCCGGCGGCCGCGTCGCGCTGTTCCTCGCGCGCGAGCCGTTCGGCTTCCCCGGCGGCACCGAGCTGTCGATCCGCCTGAACTACGACTCGGTCTACGCGCGCCACTCGTTCGGCCGCGTGCGCCTGTCGCTCGGTGCGATCGGCGCGCGCGGCCTCGAGCTGCTGCCGGTCGCGCGCAGCGGCTGGTACCTCGTCGGCCCGTTCCCCGCGGCGTCGAGTCAGGCCGCGTGGGAAGCGCACCACGGTCCGGAGGAAGGCGCGCTGCTCGAGCGCGCGCGAAATTTCGGCTCCGGCAACCAGATGTGGACGTTCGACGCGGAGCTGCGCGACGAGCGGCTGAATACGCTGCCCGCGGGCGTCAACGTCTCGTACGTCGGCCAGCGCGTGTTCGCGCCGACGCCGCGCAAGCTCGAGACCGCGCTCGCCAGCGACGACGGCATCCGCGTGACGGTCGCGGGCCGCGAGCAGTTCGCCAAGCAGATCGATCGCTCGCTGTCGGCCGACCAGGACAAGGTCGCGCTCGAGTACGCGGCCGGCGAGAGCGCGCTCG
>SCVU01000211.1 GCA_004296785.1 Planctomycetota bacterium | reverse complement strand
GAAGTCGTTGACCGCCAGACCGAGCAAGTGGTCGCGCACGCAGCCGCCGGCGAGGTAGCAGCGCGAGAGCAGCGGCTCGCGCGCGAACAGCGCGGCGAGCTCGGCGGGAATCCAGTCGATCACGCGCCGGCCTCCGGCGCCGGCAGCGCGTCCGCGCTGCGCTTGCTCCCCGGCAAACCGCGCGCGAGCCGCGTGTACAGGCCGGTGGGCAGCACGCGCAGCACGCTGGTCGCGAGCACGAGCTGCCACGGGAACGCGCGCACGCGCCGCCGCGCGCACAGCGCGTCGACGCACACTGCGGCCGCGCGCTCGACCGGCCACGCGAACGGCATCGCGAAGTCGTTCTGCGCGGTCAGCGCGGTGTGCACGTAGCCCGGCCGCAGCTCGACGACGTGCAGTCCGCGCGGCTCGACCTCGCAGCGCAGCGACTCGAGGTAGGCGGTCAGCGCGGCCTTGCTCGCCGCGTACGCGCCGCTGCCGGGCATGCCGCGGCGGCCGGCCAGGCTCGTGACGGCCGCCAGCGTGCCGTGCCCGCGCGCGAGCATCGGCTCGAGCGCGCCGCACAGCGTCGCCGCCGCGCCGACGAGGTTGACGCGCCACAGCTCCTGTTCGGCCGCGGGGTCGTGGACGCCGCGGCGCCGGCCGGTGCCGATGCCGGCGTTGGCGAGCACGAGGTCGAAGCCGCCGCACTCGCGGTCCCAGTCGCGCACGCAAGCGACGACGCGCTCGGCGTCGCGCACGTCGAGCTCGCGCGCGACCGCGCGGCCGCCGCGCGCGCGGATCGCCGCGGCCGCGCTCTCGAGCTCGCCGACGCGGCGCGCCGCGAGCCAGACCTCGCAACCGCGCGCGGCGAGCTCGAGCGCGATCGCGCGGCCCAGTCCGCTCGACGCGCCGGTCACGAGCGCGCGCCGCGGCGCGCTCCAGCGGCGCCGTGCCATGTCCTCCTCGGGCCCACCGGCGACGATCGCCGGCGCTGCTGCGCGGTCCGCGTCCATCGGCGAGCACGCTACCATGCGTCGGACGTGCAGGCAGGCATGAACTCGGAGCGCGCGCGCGACGGCGCTTGGTACGCGCTCGTCGTCGCCGTGCTCGGCGCGGCGTACGCCGTGACGTTGCTGCCCGGTGTCGGACTCGGCGACACCGCCGAGCTGCAGACCTGCGCGGCGCGGCTCGCACTTCCGCACGCGCCCGGCTACCCGCTCGAGGTGCTGCTGCTCGCGGCGTTCGACCGCCTCGTGCCGTTCGGCACGAGCGCGTGGCGCGCGAGCGCGTGCAACGCGCTGTGGATGATCGGCGCCGCGTGCGCACTGCTCGCGCTCGCGCGGCGGCTCGGCGCGAGCACGGCCGCCGCGGCCGGCGTCGCGCTCGCGTTCGGGCTCGCGCTGCCGGTGTGGCGCAACGCGAACGCGGTCGAGGTCTACGCGCTGCTGCTGCTGTTGCTCGCGCTCGCGTTCGAACGCTGGCTGGCGTGGGGCGAGGCGCGCGAGCGCGGAGAGCCGGCGCGCGCGCGACTCGCCGCGGCGCTCGCGTGCACGGCGCTCGCCGTCGTCCACCATCCGCTCAGCATGTTCGCGCTGCCGGGTCTCGCGCTGCTCGCGTGGAGCACGGACGGCTGGAGCGGCTTCGCGCGGCGCGCGGCGCTGCTGCTCGTCGTGGGCGTCGCGCTCTCCGCGGCGCTGTACGGCTGGCTGGCGTGGCGCTGGCGCAGCCCGGAGCTCGCGTACAGCGCGCTGCGCCTCGACACGCTCGAGCGCGCGTGGTTCCAGCTCAGCGGCGGCCAGTTCCGCGGACGGATGTTCGGCTTGACGTTCGAAGAGCTGCTGCGCGAGCGCGCGCCGCAGTTCCTCGCCGTGCTCGGCCGCGCGCTGGCGTGGCTCGCGCCGGCCGCGATCGCCGGTTGGCTGCTGCCTGCGCCGCGCCACGTGCGCGCCGCGCTGCTGCTCGGCGCGCTCGGACCGGCGCTGTACGCGGCGACGTACCGGATCGACGACATCGAGGCGTACTTCCTGCCGACGCTGCTGCTTGCGTTCGCGGCGGCGGCGGCCGCGCTGGGCTGGTGCGAGCGCGCGCTGCGCGCGGGCACGTGGCTGGCGCCGCTGGCGGCGCTCGCGCTCGCGGTCGCGAGCCTGTGCGCGAACTTCGCGGCCGCGGATCGCCGGCCCGAGGAGCGCGACGAGCTCGCGGCGCGCGCGCTGCTCGAGTCCGTCGGACACGACGCGCTGCTGTTGTGGCCCGAGAATCCGCAGTCGCAGCTGTTGTGGCACCTGCTGCTCGTCGAGGGCGGCGCGGAGCGCGGCGTTCACGTCGTGCACGACCGCGACGTCGGAGCGCTGCGCCGCTACGTCGCCGACGGCGCGCCGCTGTTCGAGCGTCACACGCGGCGCTGGATCCCGGCCGGACTGACCGCGTACTGCCTGTCGGACGAGATCGCGCGCGTGCTCGTCGCGCGCGGCTTCACGCTGCGCGAGCTCGATGCGGCGAGCGGCGCGGCGAACGCAGCGGCGCTCGCGCGCATCGTCGCCGCGCCCGGCGATCCGAAGCGCGCGGCCGCAGCGCGCTGAGCGCGCGCAGTCGACGCGCAGTCGACGCGCACTCAACGCGCGCACTCGCTGCGCGCGCGCGTCACCCAGCGGTAACGACACCGCTTCGCCATCGTTACGGCGGGGTGACTGCGCCGATGGACGCGCGTGATTAGTCTCGCACTCGTTCCCGAAGTTCAGGAGCTCTCGATGTCCACGCGCCCCATCCGCCTGCCCACGCTCGTCGTCGCCGTGCTCTCGCTCGCGCTGTTCTCGCTCGCCACCGCGCAGACGGTGAGCGTCACGGGCAACAACAATCAGGTCACCGTGACCGCGCCGCTGGCGGCGAACGTGATCGTCCCGCAGGCGCGCTCGTTCTCGACGGGCGGCGCGCCGGCGCTCGAGCAGCTCGGCGTCAGCGAAGTGCGCGCGAGCGTGCGCATCCTGCAGCAGATCGCGACCGTCACGCTCGACATCGGGATCTCGAATCCGACCGCGCGGATCCAGGAGGCCGAACTCGTGCTGCCGATCCCGCGCGAGGTCGCCGTGCGCGGCTTCGACTTCCAGGGCGCGGCGCAGGAGCCGACCGCGCGCTTGCTGCCGGCGCACGAGGCGCGCGGCACGTACAACGCGATCGTCGCGAAGGTGCGCGACCCGGCGCTGCTCGAGTTCGCCGGCTACCACCTGATCCGCTCGAGCGTGTTCCCGGTGCCGGCCAACGGCACGCAGAAGGTGCGCATCGTCTACGAGCACGTGTGCGACGCCGACGGCGACCGCGTCGACTTCGTGCTGCCGCGCTCGGAGAACCTCGCCAGCAGCTCGATCCCCTGGCACATCGAACTGTCGATCGAGAGCCACCAGGACATCGCGAGCGTGTACTCGCCGTCGCACGAGCTCGAGACCGCGCGCAGCGGCAAGCGCATGGCCGGCGTGCGCGCCAAGGAACCGGTCGAGCCCGGTCCGTTCCAGCTCTCCTGGCTGCGCGCCGGCAACGGCATCAACGCGACGCTGTTCGCGTGCCCGGAGCAGGGCGCGACCTCGGGCCACTTCATGCTGCTCGCCGCGCTGCCGGAGCCCGAGGCGGACGCGCCGCGCCAGAAGCGCGAGGTCGTGTTCGTGCTCGACCGCTCGGGCTCGATGGTCGGCGCGAAGTGGAAGCAGGCGATCGCCGCCGCGCGCGCGGTGCTGGCCGGGCTCGAGGACGGCGAGCACTTCGCGTTCGTCGACTTCTCCGACACGGTCG
>SCVU01000210.1 GCA_004296785.1 Planctomycetota bacterium | reverse complement strand
GGAAGTCCGCCTTGCCGCTCGCGTCGAGCGGCTTGACCGCGAAGAGCACCGCTTGCGCGGCGTCGAGCGCGACCGCGCCGTCGATGCCGGCCAGCGCGAACGGCGCGCTCGCGAGTCGCGGCGCGAGGAACAGCGCGCACGGATTGCCCGCATTGCCCTGCGCGTGCACCTGGAAGCCCGCTCCGGGCGCGGCGATCGCGCTGTCGAGCGTCAGCGTCGGATAGACGATCGGCAGCGCGTCGAGAGCACCCGCGGGATCGTAGATCGTGCCGGCGAATCCGACCGACGTCGAGTAGAGCCCTTCACTCGCGTCGGCGACGTGCACTGCGAGACCCTTCGGGCCGTCGAACCAACCGCCCAAGCCGCCCTTGCCGCCTTGCACCACGGCGTTCGGGCCGCCGACGAGTTTCATCACGCTCGCGCCGACGGCGAGCAGCGCCTGCTTGCCGGGTGCGCCCGTTGGGCTGCCGTATCCGCCGTCGCCACCGGTCAGCCTCGAGCTCGCGACGTACGCGACCGCATCCTCGAGTCGCAGCGCCTGGGAACCGCCGTACACGAACCACGCGGCGCCGCCGTGGAGATCCGACGCGCTCAACCACAGCGTGGAATGCACCGCGGTCAAAGCGGCGCCGGAGCCGTTCACACTGCCCAGCAGCACGAGGCCGCGACCGATCACCCAGTCGCAGTGCTCGGCTCGCAGGCCGCCCGTGCTGCCGAACAGCGGCGTGCGCAGGTCGAGATCGTCGAGCACGAGTGCGCCGGCGCACTGCTCGAGGCGCACGAGCGGCGTCGCCGGAACCGCGGGCGAGCCCGCGAACTCGAAGCGCATGCCGGAGAGCGCCAGCGTCGCACTGCTCGCGACGCCCGACGCGCGCGCGTGCGAGAAGCCCGCGAGCCCGAGCCCCTGTTCGTGCACGGTGACGAGCGCCGATCCGTCGCCGAGGATCGCGAGCGGCTTGTGCACGTCGAAACCCGTATACGTGCCGGCGTGCACGCGGATCGTGTCGCCGGGCTGCGCGGCGTCGATCGCCGGCTGGATGTCGGTGAACGGATGGCCCGAGCCGACGGGGCCGACGTGCAGCACGCCGGCGAACGAGCTCGAGGCGAGGAACGACACTGCGAGGAACGAGCGAGCGAGCATGCGACCCTCCTTGCGTGGTCCGAGTGAACGGCGAGCCGTGAGAGCTCCGCCGCCTTCATGCTAGGCGGCACCGCCGATCTCGCCAGTGGGCGCGGACGCGTCGTGTAGGCTGGAGTTCCCCATGTCGCGCACCCCGATCTTCCGACAGTTGCGCGCGCTCGCTGCGCGCGCCGAAGCCGCTCGCCGCCTCCGCGTCCCCGTCGCCGCGCTCGACGAGCTGCGCGCGGACGCAGAGAACGCGCGCCGCGGTCTCTCGCGCCGCGACGTCGTGCGCGCGGCCGGCGCCGCAGCGGCGCTCGCCGCGTTCGGACCGTCCGCGTGGGCAAAGCCCGGCCAGGCCTCGGGCGCGCCGAAGCTCGCCATCGTCGGCGGCGGTCTGGCCGGCCTCGCCGCCGCGCTGCGCCTGCGCGAGCAGGGCCATGTCGTTCCGATCTACGAAGCGAGCGCGCGCGCCGGC
>SCVU01000209.1 GCA_004296785.1 Planctomycetota bacterium | reverse complement strand
GGCCAGCCAGTCGAGCAGTTCCGGGTGCGTCGGCGGCACGCCCATGCGCCCGAAGTCCGACGGCGTCGCGGCGATGCCGCGGCCGAAGTGCAGCTTCCACACGCGGTTCGCCCACACGCGCGCGGTCAGCGGATTGGCCGGGCTGGTCACCCACTCCGCCAGCGCTGCGCGCGAGCCGGCCGCGGCCGCGCCCTTCGCTGCACTGTTCGCCGGGCCGCCCGCCGCACCGCTCGCCGCGCCCTTCGGCGCGTGCGCTGCGCCCGCGCCCAGCGCGGCGCCGAGCACGCGCGGCGGCGCGGCCTCGACCACCTCGCCGGGCGAGCTCGCGCGACCGCGCGCGAGCAAGTGCGTCGGCTCCGGAGCGGGATTCGTCGTCGCGACGAGCGCCCACGCGAGATCGCCTTCGAACGTGCCGGCCGGCGCGCCGAGCTCGAGCTCGATGTCGATCGCGCGGCGCCGCTCCTGCGCCGGCAGCGCGTCGTACGCGTCGGCGTCGGCGAACTCGCGCGACGCGTGCTGCGCGACGAGCTCGACCTGTGCGGGCGTGCGCACGGCCGCGGGCTGCGCGAACGCCGCGCGCACGGGCGCCGGCAAGTCCGCGCAGCGCTGCGCAGCGAGCGCGGTGCGCGCGCGCAACAACAGCGCGGCGCGCTCCTTCACGAGCCGCGCGCGCGCGGCCTCGCGCTCGGTGAACCACGCGCGCAGCTGCGCATTGCTCGCGCCGATCGGCGTGAGCGTCGCCGACTCCAGCGACAGCTCCGGCGGCGCGTACGGCCGCAGGTTGCCGAGGTGCGCGACGAGCGCGTAGTAGTCGCGCTGCGGCAGCGGATCGAACTTGTGGTCGTGGCAGCGCGCGCAGCCGATGGTCAGGCCGAGCATGCCCTCGCCGACGACGCGCGCGATGTCGTCGAGCTCGTCGGCGCGCGCCTGTTCGGGATCATCGGGCTCGTCGTCCCACGGTCCGACGCGCAGCAATCCGGTCGCGACCGCGTTTGCCGAGCGCGGCCCTTCGATCTCGTCGCCGGCGAGCTGCGCGCGCAGGAAGCGGTCGTACGGCATGTCGCGCTCGAACGCCGACACGACCCAGTCGCGGTAGCGCCACGCGTACGGCTTCTCGGTGTCGCGCTCGTAGCCGTTCGTCTGCGCGAAGCGCGCGAGGTCGAGCCAGTGCCGCGCCATGCGCTCGCCGTACTCGGGGCGCGCGAGCAGCCGGTCGATCAACCGCTCCCAGCGATCGGGCGCCGCGTCCTGTTCGTACGCGCGGATCTCCGCGAGCGTCGGCGGCAGCCCGAGCAGGTCGACGTACGCGCGGCGCACGAGCTCGCGCGGGCTCGCCGGCGGATTCGGCGCGAGGCCGGCCGCGGCGAGCCGCGCGTCGACGAACGCGTCGATCGGGTGCGCGCCGGCGGCGGCGCCGTCGGGCAGCGCGGGCCGCACGACCGGTTGGAACGACCACCAATCGCTGTCGGCCGGATCCGCGGGCGCAGCGCTCGACTCCGGCGCGGTCGGCACATGCGCAGCGTCCGCGGGCCACTCGGCCCCCGCCGCGATCCACTCGACGAGCGCGTCGATCTCGCGCGCCGACAGCCGCTCCTTCGGCGGCATCTGCAGGTCCGGGTGCTCGTAGCGCACCGCGCGGACGAGCAGGCTCGCGCCGGGATCGCCGGGCACGATCGCCGCGCCGCTGTCGCCGCCCGCGAGCAGCGCCGCGCGGCCGCTGATGCG
>SCVU01000208.1 GCA_004296785.1 Planctomycetota bacterium | reverse complement strand
TCTCCTCGGCCTCGAGCATGCGGATCTTCGCTTCGCGCGCCATGCCCTTGAACGAGAGGAGGTCGTGCTTGAACTCGCTGCGGTCGTACGAGACGAACGCGAACTCGGTGCCCATGTGGATGCAGTCCTTCGGGCACGGGTACACGCACAGCTCGCAGAACATGCACTTCTGGTAGTCGAGCGTGAAGCTGACCCACTCGAGTTCCTTGCCGTGCCGGACCGCATCCATCTCGATGCAGTCGATCGGGCAGGCGCGCGCGCACGCGAGGCAGTTGATGCACTTCTCCTGCTCGAGGTAGTGGATGCCGCGGTAGCGATTGGGGATCGGCAGCCGCTCGAGCGGGTACTGGACGGTGATCGGCTTCTGCAGCAGGTAGCGGCCGGTGATCTTCATCCCGACCAGCGACGTCTTCAGGCCGTCCCAGACGTTCTTCGCGTATTTCGCAGTGGCGTTCATCGTGGCGTCGTCGGCTGGGTGGAGTGGTCGGGAGTGTCGGACGTCAACTGCGGCGCGCGCTACTTCGCGCCTCCGAAGAACTCGATCCACGCGAGCTCGAACAGCGCGGCACCGAGCACGCAGACCATCGCCAGCGGCGTCAGGTACTTGTAGCCGAGCGTCATGACCTGGTCGATGCGGATGCGCGGCAGCGACCAGCGCACCCACATCATCACGAACACGCCGGCGAACGACTTCACGACGATCGTCCCGACGGCGACGGCGTTGTGCACGAGGCTGCCCTCGCCGAGCAACTTCAACGTGCCGAGCGTCTCGCCGAGGTCGACCGTCGACGGCGCCATGCTCGCGGCGGCCCAGGTCAGCGGGCTCTCGAAGCCGCCGAAGAAGAAGAACGCGCCGACGGCGGAGTACAGGAACATCGCCGCGTACTCCTCCATGAAGAAGAAGGACCAGCGGATGCCCGAGTACTCGGTCATGAAGCCGGACACGAGCTCGGACTCGCTCTCCGGCAGGTCGAAAGGCGCGCGCTTCGTCTCCGCGAGCACCGCGATGAAGAACAGCAGGAAGGCCGGGAGCATGAACGGGTTCTGGAAGATGAACCAGTGCATCCCGTACCAGCCAGACTGCGCGGCGCTCGCCTCGCGCAGGTTGAACGTGCCGGCGACGATCAGCGGAACCATCAGCGAGATGCCGAGCGGCACCTCGTACGCGATCACCTGCGCGGCCTCGCGCATCGAGCCGTACAGCGACCACTTCGAGTTCGACGCCCAGCCCGCCATGACGACGCCGATCGTCGTCGTCGACGTCATCGCGAGGATGAAGAACACGCCGAGGTCGATGTCGGCGAAGTAGAAGTTCGGCGCGAGCGCGAGCGCGGTCATCGCGCCGAGCAGGCTCGCGAGCACGATCGCCGGCGAGAGCACGAACAGCACCTTGTCCGCGCCCTTGGGGATGATGTCCTCCTTCAGGAGGAGCTTCACGCCGTCGGCGATCGGCTGCAGCCAGCCGTGCCAGCCGACGTGCATCGGCCCGTAGCGACACTGGATGTGGCCGGCGACCTTGCGCTCGAGCCACGTCGAGAACATCGCGATCAGCGAGATCAGCGCGACCGCGAGGCCGACCGAGACGAGCGCGGCCGTCGCGGCCACGGCCCAGCCCGGAACCGCGGCGGGCGCCGCGCCCGCCAGCAGGTCGCGCACGAGGTTCGTGCCGTCGGCGGGGGCGTTCGCCGCGTCGACGGCGGCCGCCGCCAGCTTCTCGGTCGATGCGAGCATGGCGCTAGCGGTCCGTCTCCCCGATCACGACGTCGGTCGAACCGACGATCGCAACCGAATCGGACAGCAAGGTGCCGGGCATCAGCGCCTCGGTCACCGCGACGTTGACGAAGCTCGGGCCGCGCACGCGCACGCGGATCGCGACCTTGCCGCCGTCGGAAACGACGTAGTGGCCGAGCTCGCCGCGCGGGTTCTCGATGCCGACGTACGCTTCGCCGGCCGGCACGCGCAGCACCTTCGGCACGTCGCCGATGATCGGGCCGGGCTCGATGTTCGCGAGGCACCAGCGCACGATCTTGATCGACTCCATCATCTCGACGACGCGCACCCACGTGCGGTCCCAACAGTCACCGACCGTGCCCTTCTCACCGCGCGCGACCGGGATCTTGAACGCACCCGCCTTCCAGATCTCGCCGTAGATCGAGTACGGCATGTCGCGGCGCAGGTCCCAGTCGACGCCCGAGGCGCGCAGCATCGGCCCGGTGAGCCCGAAGTCGAGCGCCATCTCGCGCGAGATCACGCCGACGTCGGCCGTGCGCTTCACGAAGATGTGGTTCTGCATCAAGAGGTCGTAGTACTCGACCCACTTCTGCTCGAACGTGTCGCAGAAGCGCTCGACCTCGCCGAGCCAGCCCGGAGGCGCGTCGTTGAACACGCCGCCGATGCGGATGTACGAGTAGGTCAGGCGCGCGCCGCAGATCTTCTCGAACAGCGCCATCATCCACTCGCGCTCGCGGAACGCGTAGAAGAACGGCGTGAACGCGCCGATGTCGAGGCCGTACGTGCCGTATGCGATCAAGTGGCTGCCGATGCGGTTCAGCTCGGCGCAGATCACGCGCAGCATCTCGGCGCGGCGCGGGATCTCGAGCCCGGTCAGCAGTGCCTCGACGGCCATGCTGTACCCGAGGTTGTTGTTCATCGCCGACAGGTAGTCGTACCGGTCGGTGTACGGCAGGTACTGCAGCCACTCGACGTTCTCGCCGATCTTCTCGGCGCAGCGGTGCAGGTAGCCGAGGTGCGGCTGCGCGCCGGTGAGGATCTCGCCGTCGGTGCGCAGCAGGATCCGCATCACGCCGTGCGTCGCCGGGTGCTGCGGGCCCATGTTGAGCTCCATGTCCTGCGTGCGCACGTCGAGCATGAACTCGCGCTCGCCGCTCGGCAGCACGCGCGCCTGTTCGAGCGCCATCGACGGGCTCGCGCCTGGCGTCTTCTGCGGTGCGGTCTGGGCCATGCTGGTTCCTTGCGGC
>SCVU01000207.1 GCA_004296785.1 Planctomycetota bacterium | reverse complement strand
CGCGAGCGCGCCCGCGAGCAGCGTCCACTCCGGCGCCGCGGCGGGCTTGCCTTCGGCCGGGGCGATCTGCTCGAGCACGAGCGCGCGCGCCTCGTCGAGGCGCTCGGCGAGCGCGAGCCGGCAGCAGTGCGACAGCGCGGAATCCGACGCGCGCGTCTGCGCGAGCTGATCGATCCGCGGCGGCACGTCGGTCCACGCGCGCGCGTCGATGTCGAGCATCAGCAGGCCGAGCTCGGCCGCGCCGCTGTCGGTCAGCGCGCGCAGCCGCTCGAAGCTCTCGCGCGCCTCGGTGCGGCGTTCGAGCAGCAGTTCGAGTTGCGCGCGCATCAGCAGCGCATCGGCGCCGCGAGTCGACGCGGACTCGTCGAGGATCGCGCTCAGCGCGAGTGCGTCGTCGAGCCGGCCCTCCGCGTACAGCGCGCGCGCCGCCGGCAGCAGTTCCTGCGGGTCGAGGCGCTCCTGCGCGCGCATCTCGGCCAGCGCCGCGTCCATCGCCGCGCGGTCCTGCGCGCGCGACGCGATCTCCAGGCGCAGCCGCAGCGCCTGGCTCTGCAGCGGCGAGGCGCTCGCGATCTGTGCGAGCAGCGGCAGCGCCTCGGCGTCGCGGCTGAGATTGATCAGGATGCGCGCGGCCAGCAGCCGGCCGTCGTCGCGCAGCTCGTCGAAGCCGAGGAACTGCAGGCCGTTCAGCACGCGCTCGCCGCCGCCGCGCTCGACCTGGTAGCGGCCGAGCGCGAGGATGCCGGAGTAGCGCGGGTCGGCGCGCATCAGCTCGAGCACCTGCTTGCGCTTGAGCTCGCCGATCGGCATCGCGCGCAGCAGGCCGAGCACTGCGGAGTCGTTGCCCGCGCGCGCGAGCCGGCGCAGCATCAGCTCGGCCGCGCGCCCGTGGCGCCGCAGCTCGAGCTGCGCCTCGATCGCGAGATCGAGCGCCGGCAGGAAGTCCGCGTAGTCCGCGAGCACGCTCTCGCAGGCCTCGAACGCGCCGGCGGCCGCGCCGACGTCGAGCGCTCGGCGCGCGAGCTCGAGCCGCTCGTACGCGGAGGACTCGCGCTCCGGGTACCAGCGGCTGTCGCGGCGCAGCTCTTCCCACACGAGCTGCGTGTCGCGCTGCTGCTCGATCAGCGCCTTGGCGCCGGCCTCGCGCCAGCGCGGCACGAGCGTGCCCGCGCGCTCGGGCAACAACACGATCGCCTGCGCGAGGCTGCGCTCGATGTTCGAGGCCGGGTCCTGCGCCTCTTGCTGCAGCTCCGCGAGGCGCAGCCAGATGTCGCCGGAGAGCTTGGGGTCGAGCGAGATCGAGGCCTCGATCGCGCTGCGCTCGGCGAGCGGGCGCTGGAACGCGCGCTCGGCATCGGCGATCGCGCCCCAGGCGACCGCGAGCGCGCCGGGGAATGGCTCGAGCGCGCGTCCGCCGATGTAGCGCTCGAGCAGCGCGTGCCCCTGCGCGTACAGCTTGTCGCGGACCTCGGCGAGCCCCTGGTAGAAGTCGCCGTAGGACTTCGCGCGCTCGCCGATCTCCGGCAGCGGTTCGAACTCGTGCAGGTGCCAGCCGACGATCCCCATGCGGCTCCACAGCTTCGCGTCGTAGAGGATCTTCAGCAGTCGCACGCGGAACTCGAACGGCAGTCCCTGGTCGGCGTCCGGCGCCTCGCCGACGAGCTTGCTCGCGACCTTCGGCCGGCCGAGCGCGTTCATCGACAGCGCGAGGATCTGCAGCACCTGCGGGTCGAACGCATCGGGCAGGTTGCGCGCGACGAGGCCGAAGTCGACCGCCTCGATCAGCCGCCCCGAGCGGTACAGGATGTCGATCAGGCCGTAGACCGCGTCGGGTCGCACCGAGCGCTCGAACGAACCGGCGAACGCGCCGCGCGCCTGCACCCAGTGGTCGGAGACCTGGCCGATCAGCTCGCCGACCTTGTCGGCGGCCGCCGCGCGCGCGACGGGGAACAGCACGTGCAGATCGTGCAGCAGCGCCGGGCGCAGCGGGTCCTTCGGATCGAGCGCGGCGATGCGCTCGGCCAATGCGAAGCCGCGCTCGGCATCGTCGCGCGAGAGTTCCTCGTCGAGCAGCCGCTGCGCTGATTCGAGCCAGGTCAGGCCCTCCTGGAACAGCACCTGGCCGCGCAGCGCGGCGGCCTCGGCATTGGCGGGCTCGAGCGCGAGGATCCGCTCGCACAGCTCGAGCGCGCTGGCGCGGTCGCCGAGCGCGAGCCGGCAGCGCGCGAGCTTGCCGAGCAGGTCGAGGTCGCCGCTCGCGTAGGCCTGCAGCAGCCGCTCGTAGTCGAGCGCCGCCTGGCCGCGCGCGCCGCGCGCCTCGAGCAGCTCGGCGCGGTACTCGAGCGCCGCGCGCGCGGCGATCGCGTCGCCGCCGGCCTCGGCCATCTGCACCGCGAGGTCGAGCTCGCGCATCGCGTTCGGGTAGGCGTCCGGGTTGGCCTCGTCGGGCGTCGCGACGGAGCCGTGGCTCTCCATCCGCGTCCGCGCGCTCTCGACGAGCGCGAGCGCGTTCTGCGAACGACCGCCGTTCCAGACGCCGACGAGCGCGGCGAGCATGGCGATCGCGACGATCAGCAGGAGCCAGGTGCCGCGCGTCAAGCAGCGGCTCCGGATCCGCGCGGCGCGGGGGCGGCGGGTGCGAGCATGCGCACCAGATTGGCGTGTCGCGGGCGGTGGAACAAGCACGCGCCGCGCGTGATGTGACACGCGCGCGACACTCAGGCGCTCTTGCGGATGCCGTGGCGGCGCAGCTTGTGGAACAGCGTCGCCCGGTTGATGCCGAGCAACTCGGCCGCGCGCTCGCGGTTGCCGCCGCAGGCCTCGAGCGCGCGCAGCAGGAAGCGCCGCTCCGGGATCGCCATGGCCTGCTTCAGCGGTCCCAGCGGCGGCGCGTCGTCGCGCTCCGCCCCCGGCGCCGTCGCGTCGCCGCGCGGCAGCAGCGCCGCGGCGTCGGCCAGCGTGAGGCGCGCGCCGCCGCACAGGAGGACCGCGCGTTCGAGCAGGTGCGCGAGCTCGCGCACGTTGCCCGGCCAGTCGTGCCGCGCGAGCAGCGCGAGCGCCTCGGCGTCGAGCTCGCCCGGCCCGCGGCCGTGCAGCGCCCGGAAGCGCGCGAGGTAGTGCGCGGCGAGCAGCGCGACGTCGCCGCGGCGCTCGCGCAGCGGCGGCACGCGCAGCGCGACCACGTGGATCCGGAAGTACAGGTCCTCGCGGAAGCGGCCGGCGCGGACTTCCTCCAGCAGCGGGCGGTTCGTCGCGCACAACAGGCGCACGTCGACGCTGCGCGTGCGCGACTCGCCGACGCGCTCGAGCTGGCCGCTCTCGAGCACGCGCAGCAGCTTGACCTGCAGGCCCGGGCTGGCGGTCGCGATCTCGTCGAGGAACAGCGTGCCGCGGTCGGCGGCCTCGAAGCGCCCCTCGCGGTCGCGCGCGGCGCCGGTGAACGCGCCGCGGGCGTGGCCGAACAGCTCGGCCTCGAGCAGCGACTCCGGCAGCGCGCCGCAGTTCAGCTCGACGAACGGGCCGGCCGCGCGCGCGGACTGGCGGTGCACGGCGCGTGCGAGCTCGGTCTTGCCGGTGCCGCTCTCGCCCTCGAACAGCACGCAGGCGCGCGTGTCGGCGACGCTGCGCAGCGTCTGGAAGACTCCGAGCAGCGTGGGATCGCGCGTCAGCAGGCCGCCGTAGCTGCCGGTGCCGGACAGCGCGTCGCGCAGCGCGCGGTTCTCGCGCGCGAGCTCGCGCGTGCGCAGCGCCTTGGCGAGCGCCTGCGCGATCGCCTCCTCGGACAGCGGCAGCGCGAGCACGTCCGCGCAACCGGCCGCGAGCAGCGCCTGCGCGCGCGCCTGGTCGTCGAAGCACGACAGCGCGACGAGCGCGGGCGCGTCGGGCCGCGCGCACAGGCTCGCGACCGCGCTGGGCTCGAGGCGCGCGGCGTCGACGACGCACACGTCGGCGTCGCGCGTCGCGTGCTGCCAGGCGCTTTGGGAGTCGGGCAACGGCGCGGACGCGGCGGTCCAGTCGCCGCGCGCGTCGAGCGTCGGGAGCATGTCGGCGCAGCCGAGGAGGAGGATTCGCGGCATGGTGCGGGCGGGGGGGCGCGTCGTAGGGGGTCGCCTTTTTTCGACCCGATCGTCGCGCGCCTTGAACGCGTTGCGCCGCTTGCGACGCACGAATCCTTTGCCCGGAGGCGGTTTCGTGCCGACAATGCGCGGCGAGTCCCGCTGCATGGAGCGTCCGCCCACCCCGCGCGTGTCGATCGTCGTGCCGATCTTCAACGAGCAGGAGAACCTGCCGTTGCTGCACGCCCAGATCGCGGCCGCGCTGGCGCGGATGAGCGATCCGGCGGAGATCGTGTACGTCGACGACCGCTCGACCGACGGCTCGCTGCGCGTGATGCAGGAGCTGCGGCGCGGCGATCCGCGCGTGCGGATCGTGCGATTCCGGCGCAACTACGGGCAGACCGCGGCGCTGGCCGCCGGCTTCGACGCGGCGCGCGGCTCGATCGTGGTCACGCTCGACGGCGACCTGCAGAACGACCCGGCGGACATCCCGGCGCTGGTCGCGCGCCTCGCCGACGGCTACGACGTCGTCGCGGGCTGGCGCAAGAAGCGCCACGACAGCTTCGTCGTGCGCCGGCTGCCGTCGCTGGCCGCCAACCGCCTGATCGCGTGGGTCACGGGCGTGCCGATCCACGACACCGGCTGCACGCTCAAGGCGTTCCGCGCCGAGGTCGTCAAGCGGCTGCCGATCTACGCCGAGCAGCACCGCTTCCTGCCCGTGATGTCGCGCGGCAGCGGCGCGCGCGTGACCGAGATGGTCGTCAACCACCGCCCGCGGCTGTACGGCCACAGCAAGTACGGCCTCGGCCGCATGGTGCGCGTCGCGCTCGACCTGCTGACGATCAAGATGATCTCGCAGTTCTCGCAGCGGCCGCTGCACTACTTCGGGCTGTTGTCGCTGTGCTTCCTCGGGCTGTTCGTGTTCTTCGCGCTGCTCGCGTCGCTGAGCTTCCACTACGCGCCGGGCAACTTCGGCAGCCCCGAGCAGTGGGGCGCGTCGGTGCTCTCGATCTGCCTGCTCGGCATCACGTTCGTGCTCTACTTCGCGATGCTCGGGCTGCTGGCCGAGCTGGCCGTGTCGGCCAGCGGCATGCACCGGCGCAGCACGCTCAACCGACTGCTCAACGAACTGCACTGACGATGACGAGTCCCGCCACCGCCGCGCACGCCGCGCCGCAACCGCCCCTCGCGCTGGAGGACGGTTCGGTCGAGGCGGCGTCGCGCGCGCCGCTCGACGTCAGCGTCGTCGTGCCCGTGCAGAGCCCCTCGGCCGAGGTCGAGGACGTCGCGCTCGCGCTGTCGGCCGAGCTCGAGCGCGCCGGCCGCAGCTTCGAGATCCTGTACGTGTTCGACGGCGTGACCGGCGCCGCGTGGCAGAGCGCGCAGGCGCTGCGCAAGCGCTTCGGCTCCTCGGTGCGCACGATCAGCTTCAAGAACGCGTTCGGCGAATCGGTGTGCCTGTCGGCCGCCGTCGAGCGCGCGCGCGGCCGCTACATCGTGACCTCGCCGCAGTACGTGCAGGTCGATCCGCACGAGCTGCGCGCGATGCTCGCCGCGCTCGACGGCGGCGCCGACTTCGTGACGCCGTGGCGCCACCCGCGCGTGGACCCGCTGCTCAACCGCATGCAGTCGGCGATGTTCAACGGCCTGATCCGGCTGATCATCCGCGGGCCGTTCCACGACCTCAATTGCTACTTCCGCGCGATCCGCCGCGAGGTGCTCGAGGACGTCGCGATCTACGGCGACATGTACCGCTTCCTGCCGGTGCTCGCGTTCCGCCAGGGGTACAAGATCCAAGAGGTCAAGGTCCGCCACCTGAAGGAGTGGGGCGCGGCGGGCTTCTTCGGCCTCGGCGTCTACGCGCGGCGCGTGCTCGACGTGCTCGCGGTGATGTTCCTGACCAAGTTCACGCTGAAGCCGCTGCGCTTCTTCGGCACCGTCGGCGGGCTGTTCATGCTGGCCGGCATGTCGGTCGGCGCCTACCTCGCGTGGCGCAAGTATTGGCACGCCGAACCGGTCGCCGGCCAGCCGCTGTTCTTCGTCGGCGTGATGCTGTGCGTGCTCGGCGTGCAGATCGTCGGGTTCGGGCTCGTCGGCGAGATCATCATCTTCAGTCAGGCGCGCA
>SCVU01000026.1 GCA_004296785.1 Planctomycetota bacterium | reverse complement strand
GGTACCGAGCCCGCCTCGACTCCGGCGAGTTGGCGCCATTTGAGTCCGCCTCGTTTCCGCCGCGTTCGCACGCGAACGCGGCGGAAACGAGGCGGGCTCAAATGGCGCCAACTCGCCGGAGTCGAGGCGGGCTCAGTACCCGCGCGAACCGATCGGTTCGCCCATCCGCAGCGGTTGGTGCTGCACGAGACCTTCGCGCGCGCGGAAACTGCGCGGCGGGAACACGAGCACGACGGTCGAGCCCATCTCGAAGCGCGCGAGCTCGTCGCCGCGCGCGTACTCGAGCGGCCGCGCGAGCTGCCCCGAGCGCCCGGTCGTCGCGCCGACGACGCGGATGCGCCCGACGTTCAGCGCGCCGACCATCACGAGGTACCAGCGCATGCCGCGGCTCTCGAGCGACAGCACCGCGCGCTCGTTGACGTCGAGCACGCGGCGGCGCTCGAGCACCTTCGGCGCGACCGAGTAGCGCGCGCCCGCGGCCCACGCGACGTCGACCAGCCGCGCGTCGAGCGGACAGTGCACGCGGTGGTAGTCGCGCGGCGACAGATAGACGATCCACGCCTGCCCGCCCTCGAGTTCGGCGGCACTCGCGCGGCCGGCGAGCAGCTCCTCGACCGGGTACGCGCGCCCCTTCGCGTGCAGCAGCGCGCCGTGCTCGATGCGCGAGACCGCCTGGACGGCGCCGTCGCACGGCGACGGCAGCACGTTCGCATCGACGGGGAACACGCGCGCGCCTTCGACGAGCCGGCGCACGAAGAACGCGCCGAGCGTCGGGTAGATCTCGAGCGGACCGCGCGATTCCGCGACGTCGGCGCCGACGGCGCGCGCGAAGCCGCGATACGCCTTCGCGCGCAGCGGGGTCGGGATCCTGCGATCCATCGCCCAGCCCACGGCCAGCGAGAGTGCGCGGCGCAGCGGCGTGGCCATCGGGCCGCGCAGCGTACGCGCGCGCGAGCGGGCGTGCGAGCCGTCGTACCGCGCAGGTCGCGCGCCGAGGCGAGCTCCGGCGCGCGCGCCGGACCTCGGCTCAGCCGCCGCCCTTCGAGCCGCCGCCCTGACCGCCGGGGCCGCCTTGACCACCGCCGCCCGGGCCGCCGCCGAAGCCGCCGAAGCCGCCGCCGCCCTGACCGCCGCCGCCGAAGCCGCCCCAGTCGCGATTGCGACCGCGCGGCTCCAACTGCGAGATCTGATCGGCGACCGACGAGCCGAGGCGCGTGACGAGCTCGCCGTCGCGCCACTCGCGGATCGACTTGAACCCGTCGCGCGCCTGGTCGCGCACTTCGGGGCCGAGCGTCATGAAGTCGCGGCCGCGCATCTCGTCGAAGCCGAGCTTCTCGAACAGCTCGCGGCGCTTGGCCGACTCGCCGACGTAGACCATCGCCAGCGCTTCCTGGTCGCCGCTCGACAGGCCGAGCTCATTCGCGATCTGCTCGGCGCGGCGCAGCGCGCGTTCCTTTTCGCGCTCGATCTCGGCGGCGAGCTGCGTCGCCTTCTCGGCCGCTTCCTTCTCCGCGATCACCTGGTTCGCGACCTCGCGCATCAGCTCGGGCGCGGCTGCCGCGACCACCGGCGTCGCCTCGGTCGCCGCGGAGCGCGTCGCGCCGATCGCCGCCGTCTCGTCGAGCCGCGCGATCGAGCGCTCGAGCTCCGCGAGGCGCGCGAGCAGCTCCTGCTCACGGCTGGCGAGCTGCGCGGGCTGCACGCTCTCCTGCATCGTCTTCGCGGCGGTCGCGACGGCGAGCTGGCGCTCGGCGGCCTGCGGTTCGTTGGCCGGCTGCGGGCGCAGGAACAGCGCGTGGAAACCCGTCGTCGCGGCGCTCGCGAGCAGCGCGGAAGTGAGGGCGAGGGGAAGCGGCTTCATGGGCGGTGTCCTGGGCTTCGAGAACGCGGGGTCGGGGCGGCTCGATGAGCGTAGCATCGAGCGGGGGAACGATGGCGGCCTGGAACCCGCCGCTCGCGCGCCGGTGCCTGCGCAGCACGCAAGAGCTGTGTAGCCGACGCGCACGGCCGCGCCCGGAGCGCGAAAGCGCTACTGCAGGTCGATCTCGAGGCTGCTCGCGAATTCCGAGATCGCCATGACCGCGCTCGCGCCGACGATGCGGACCTGCAGTCCGAGCGCCGCGACACCGAGCTTCGTGCCCGCGAGCGACGGCTGCGGCGACGAGACGACTTGGAACGGACCGCCGCTCAGCGTCGAGACGCCCGAGATCAGCGGATCGAACACGCCTTCGAACAGTGCGGTGTGCGACGCGCCCTGTCCGTCGGGGATCAGGCCGTCGAGGAACGGATCGTCGGAGCCGGTGAACGGCTTGCCGAGCGACAGGCCGGGCAGCGCGAGCAGCGCCGCGCTCAAGCCGTCGAACACGATCGGCACGCGCTGGTTGCCCTCGCGCGCGGTCGCGACGGCGCCGAGCACCGCGCTGCCCGGCTGCGCGGGGAACAGCGCGCCGCCGAGATCGTCCCACGACGTCGGCTGCTGCGGCATCGAGAGCGCGGAGGACGCGCTCCAGATGAAGAAGCTCTGGTTGAACACGAGCGTCGCGTCGAACGCGGCCGCCGGCGGTCCGCTGCCAGCGAACTTCCACGCGACGTTGCCGTTGCCCTGGCCGCCCGAGAGCTGGTCGAGCAGCCGCAGATCCGCCTGCGCGATCGGCGCCGCGGAGACTTTCCAATCGGTGCCGCCCGCGCCGTCGGCGCCGTTGTTCGTCGCCCACAGCACCGGCGACTGGAATGCCAGCATGCCGGCGAACTCGGTGTCGCCCGGCTTCGTCATGTACAGCGGCGAGGCCGCGACGAGCCCGAAGAACGGGTGATTCACCGTGAAGCGCGTGAAGCCGAGCGCGCCGGTCTTGTCCGCGCTCTGGCCGAGGATGTCCTTCGCCCAGTTCGTGTTGCCGTTCGTCACGCCGCCGGTGCCGAGCGCGTTCGTGCCCGACGCTTCCGTCGTCGACGCGAGGTAGTACTGGACGTTCGCGGGGCCGCCGGTCGCCGGACCCTCGACCTGCAGGATCAGGTTCGACAACAGCGGGTTGCCGAGTCCGCCGCCGCCGCTGTCATTGCCGAGCGTGACGGGACCCGCGAGGCCGTGCGTGCCGACGCCCGGGCCGGTCCACTGGTAGACGATCTCCCACGTGGTCGGGAACGGGAAGCCGACGGTCGCCGGGATCACGCCGGGGCTCAGGCTGCCGACGACCTGCGAGCCGCCGGTGTTGCCCGGGCTCGACAAGAGCGGCGCGACGAGCGGATCCCACTCGGGGTCGGACTCCGTCGCCGCGAACAGCGTGACGTTGCCGAAATCGACGCCGGGAACCGCGTTCGCCGCGTCGTAGCCCTGCACGAGCTTGACCCACGGCGTCTCGAACACGCCGGCCGACTGATTGCGGCCGCCCTGGATCGAATCGAAGCCGTAGCACAACCGGATCGAGTCGCCGCCGGCCGGGTAGTGGTTGCCCTGAGTCAGCAAACCGAACAGCGCCGGCCCCGAGAACGCGACGTTCGGCAACTGGTGCATCGGTGCCCAGTTGTGGCTGTAGTCGAGCGGTTGGAGCTGTGCCGTGAACGGCGCCGCGACGAGCAGCGCCGCCGCGAGCGTGCGGGCGTTGAAGAGCGAGGAGTGGATCACGTCGGTGCGCGCGTCGCCCGAACCGGGGCGCGGAGGTGGGCCGCTGAGGTGAGCAGCGGCGCAGAGTTGGCCGCAGTCGATTCTGGCAGATTCGTCGGCAAACGCGGGGAAAAACAAAACCCCAATCGCGCTCAATCGCGCTGCGCCGCGCGTTGACACCACCCCGGCGCCCCCGTACAACTCGCGCGCGTCCCCGCGGCGGTGCGCAAGCGCCGGCGTCCGCACGTTCGGGGGCGCCTGTCGTCGCCGGGTTCCAGGAGGGCGCTTCCCTAGTGCCTGAGGACCAGAGATTTCGCACGCGATGAAGGGCGCCGGTCGGGTAGTGGTGCTGGCCGCGGGCCTCGGGACGCGCATGAAGAGCGCGCGGCCGAAGGTGCTGGCGCCGCTGTGCGGTCGCGCGATGCTCGGCTGGGTGCTCGACGCCGCGTACAGCCTCGCGCCGGACGCGCTCGACGTCGTGATCGGCAAGGAAGGGGAGGCGGTGCGCGCGGCGGCCGAGCTCGAGACCGCCGGCGCGGCACAGCGCCGCGCCGCGCCGCGCTTCGTCGTCCAGGAGCCGCGCAACGGAACGGGCCACGCGCTGCAGGTCTGCCTGCCCGAGGTCGGGCGCGGCGACGGGCCCGTCGTCGTGCTGTACGGCGACATGCCGCTGTTGCGCGCGGAGAGCCTCGCGCGGCTGTGCGCGGCGTGGCGCGCGCAGGCCGACGCCGGCCAGCCGGGCATCGCGCTGTTGACCGCCGAGGTCGCTGATCCGCGCGGCCTGGGCCGCGTGATCCGCGGCGCCGACGGCGCGGTGCGCGATG
>SCVU01000206.1 GCA_004296785.1 Planctomycetota bacterium | reverse complement strand
CGCCGGCGGCGCAGGACAAGCCGCTGCTCAAGTCGCAGGACCACGACACGCTCGCGAAGGCCGTCGCGGGTTACTTCAAGGCGCTCGACGAGGACGAAGGACAGTCGAAGGCGCTCGAAGGACTGCAGAAGGTCATCGACACGTTCGACAAGCGGAAGAACGCGGTGACGACGCTCTCGCTCGTGCGCGACTGGGAGCGCGCGCTCGCGATCGCGCTCGCACCGAGCGGCACCGGCAAGAAGGGCGGCTCGGCCGTCGAGTTCGAGACCGACAAGGTCAAGTACAAGTACTACCTGTGGGTTCCGAAGGAGTACGCGCCGAAGACGGCACAGGCGCCGCTGATCCTCGTGCTGCCGGATGCCGGCAAGAAGCCGCAGGAGACCTTCGATCAGTCGTGGGTCGACACCGATCTGCGCTCGAAGGCGATCGTCGCCGTGTGCGCGATGCCGAGCGACGCCAAGCTGTGGGCGGACTTCGGCGGCAGCGACGCGCCGGGCGGCCTGTCGATCGCGATGCGCGTGCTGTCGAACCTGCGTCGCAACTACTCGATCGACGCGAACCGCGTCTACCTGTGCGGCATGGGCGCCGGCGTCGCGGCCGCGGGTCGCCTCGCCGCGATGTACCCGCACCTGTTCGCGGGCGTGGTCGGACGCGGCGGGGATCTCGACGCGCTTTCGCCGGGCAATTTCCGCGCGCTCCCGACGCTGTGGAGCGGCGGCGCAGCCAACTGCACGGCGTTCGCCGAGCAGAGCGAGAAGCTCGGCGACAAGACGTGCACCGTCGACCCGGGCGCGAACGAGGCGAAGATCTGGGGCTGGATCCAGCAGCAACAGCGCACCGCGACGCCGCTGGCGCTGCGGCTCGTGCCGATCCACGCCCGCAACGGCCGCGCGTACTGGATCAGCGCCGACCGCTTCGATCCGGACGGCAAGGAGAAGCCGACGCTCGAGGTGACCGCGGATCGCGCCGCGAACAAGATCGTCGTCAACGGTTCCGGCATCGAGCAGGTCTCGATCTCGTTCAACGACCTGCTCGTCGACCTGTCGAAGCCGGTCGAGGTCGTGCTGAACGGCGAGAGCAAGAAGCTCGAGATCAAGCGCAGCCTGCAGACGCTGCTGCGCGGCGCGTACGACAGCAGCGATAGCGGGCGCGTCTACACGTGGTCGGAGACCTTCGTGCTGCCGAAGCCGGCCAAGGGCGAGGCGAGGAAGCCCTGACCGAGGGCGCTGCTGCCGGCGCCGCTTCCGGCGGCGCTGCAACTGCCGCGGCGGCCTCGGCCGGCGCCGAGCCGCGCGCACCGCGCGCAGCGGTGCTCGCGGCGGCCGCGACCGCCGGCGCGGCGACGATGATCGTCGAGCTCGCCGCCGTGCGCCTGCTCGCACCGTGGTTCGGCACGAGCCTGCCCGTGTGGACGAACGTGCTGGCCGTGATCCTGGGTGGCCTGGCGCTCGGCTACGCGCTCGGAGGGCGCTGGACGCGCACGCGGGATCCGCTCGCACTGTCGGCCTGCGTGCTGCTCGTCGCCGCCGCGCTCGCGGCTGCACTGCCCTGGCTCGCGCGGCCCGTCGCGAGCGCGTTCATGCCCGAGGGGGGGACGCTCGAAGGCGCGCGCGGCCTGCTCGCGTGGGGGAGCTTCGCGGCGAGCGCGACGCTGTACCTGCCGCCCGCGGTCGCGCTCGGCATCGTGCAGCCGCTGTGGCTGGAGACGCTGACGCGCGACGGGCGGGCGAGCGGCGCGAGCACCGGAGCGCTCGCGTGCGCATCGACGCTGGGCAGCCTCGCCGGTTGCTACGCGAGCACGCACTACCTGGTGCCGACGCTCGGGCTCGCGACGACGTTCCACGTCGCGGGAGCGGGCCTGCTGGTCGCGGGAGTCGCGTTGGCCTGGCTCGCGCGTCGGCGGATCTCGCGCGGCGTCGCGAGCGCATGCCTGTTCGCCGCGCTCGTCGCGCAGACGTCGAGCCTGTCGCGCCCGGTCCCGCCGCGCGGTGCGCGCGAGCTCGCCGCGCGCGAGACCGCGTATCAGTTCGCGCGGATCGTCGAGGATGCGTCGACCGGCTATCGCTACCTGCAGGTCAACGAGGGCTTCGATTCGTTCCAGTCGGCGTGGCGCGATCGGCCGGGGCCGCTCGGCGAAGGCTACTACTACGATCTGTTCGCACTGCCCGCGTGGTGGAGCGGGCGCGCGAGCGGCGAGTGGCGCGTCCTGGTGCTCGGCGCGGGCACCGATTCGGTCACGCGCGTGCTGGAAGGCGCGCGCCCGGCCGGACTCGAGCTCGCATCGACGCTCGTCGAGATCGACGAGCGCGTCGCCGAGCTCGGCGCCGAGTGGATGGATGCCGCGCCGAGCGAGCGGCGGCGCTGGCTCGCCGGCCTCGACGCCCGCGCCGTGTTGCCGCTGCTGCCGGGACCGTTCGACGAGATCGTGATCGACGCGTACGCGAACCAGATCGAGATCCCGCCGCACCTGTGCAGCCGCGAGTTCTTCGAGCAGGTTCTCGAACGGCTCGCGCCGGGCGGCTGGCTCGCACTGAACGTCGGCGGCTTCGCGTTCGAGGATCCGGTCGTCGCCGCGGTCGCAGCGACGCTCGCCGCGGCCTGCGGCCGGCCCGTGCTCGCGTTGCGCGTGCCGGCCGCGCGCAACTTCGTCCTGCTGGCGCGGCGCGACGCCGAGCTGCCGGATGCGGATCGCGGCGACTTCCGAACAGCTGCCGGCGCGCCGAGCGAGCTCGCGCTTCTCGCCGGGCGGCTCGAACTGCCGTCGTCGTGGCGTCGGATCGATGCGAGCTCCGCGCTCGTGCTGACCGACGATCGCAATCCGATCGAAGCGCTGCAGCAGCAGTCGCTCGCCCATGCGCGCGCCGAGCGGGGGGGGCAGCCATGAGCTGGCACGCCGTCGCGCTGCTGTGCCTCGCGCAGCAAGCGCCGCAGTGGCCGCGCGACGAGTGGATGGCGGCCGCGGCGCTGCCGGCCGGCGTCGAGCGGGAGCGCGCGCTGTGCGAGATCAGCTACCGCGCGCGCGACTTCGCGGGCGCCGCCGTCGCGGCGCGGATCGCGCTGCAACATGCACCGCGCGACCTGCGGTTGCTGCAACTGCAGTGCGGCAGCTCGCTGTGGCTCGCCGACGCCGGCGGGGCCGCCGACGCATTGTTGCGCTGGCGCGCGGCGCTGGAGAGCGACACCGAGCTGGCAGCCGACGCGCGCGCGTGGTGGGAGGAGCGAGTGAAGGAGCAGTCGGCGCAGGTCGACGAGCTGCACGCGGCCGACGCAGCGCGCGCGCGCTGCGCGCAGCGTGCGCGCTGGACCGCGCTCGCTTGGGGGCTCGCCATCGGTGCGTGCGCCGTGTGGCTTACGAGCACGAAAACGGCCCCGATCGCCGCGCGCGGCGGAGACCGGGGCTAGCGCATCCTCCGGATCGCGCGGATCAGAGGAGGTTGAGCACGCCCGTGCCGGCGTCGGCCTTGTTCAGCGTCTCGGTCGACGCGCGGTAGTTGATGTCGACGGCGATCGCGTTGTTCCACGGCAGCATGCTCTTGTCGGCGATCGTGCCGAGCGCAGCGGCCGCGAAGCCGCGCGCGATCGCGGGCTTGCTGCGGTCGCCGAGCAGTTCGACGAGCGGCGGCACCGACTCGCGATCGCCGATCAGGCCGAGCGCCTGCACCAGCGCGGCGCGCGCAGCCAGCGTCCGCGACTCGTCGAGCATCGCGACGATGCGCTGTCCGACGCTCTTGTCGCCGAGCAGCCCCAGCGCGATCGCGCTCTGCTTGAGCACGTCGGCCTTGTAGCGCGAGCGCTCGACGATCGCGTCGATCTGCGGCTTCGCTTCGGTCGATTGCAGCATCCCGAGCGCGATGCACACGTAGCCCAGCGCCTCGTCGTCGCCGGTCTTCAGGCGCTTCGCCAGCGCGCGACCGGACTCGGACTCGCCGAGGATGCCGAGCGCGATCGCCAGCGCGCCGATCTCCTTCGGTTCGGTCGTCTTCTCGAACTTCGCGCGCAGCGCTTCGCCGAGTTCGGCCGCCGGCTCGCCGCGCTCGGCCAGGCGCCGTCCGAGCACCCCGGCGCCGATCGAGTTCCACGAGTCGAGATTTGCCTTCGCCGACTTCGCGAGCTGGGCGGTGAAGTGACCGAGGACTTCCTCGACCCCCGCGCCGGGCTGCGCGCCATCGCCGCGCGTCGATGCCGCGTACGCGAGCGCGATGCGGCTGAAGTAGCGCGCCTGATCGTCCATCCGACTGTCGGTCGCATCGATCAGCGTGCGGCGGATCGATGCGTCCAGCGCGTCTGCGTCGTCGTCGGCGAACAGACCGAGCGCGTAGACGGCGCTCTGCACGACGAGCGGTTTCTCGCGGGCCTCCTTCGTCAACAGCGCGAGCAGGCGCGGCGCGATCTCCGACTTGAGCGCCTGGAAGCGCTCGTGCTTCAGGTCCTTGCACAGCCGCGCCAGCGCCACCGGCACGTGCGCGCGCGCGATGTCCTGACGGCGCGGATCGTCGAGCAAGCGCGCGAGCGCCTGCACCTGGCCGCGCCGGAAGGTGCGCGGGACTTCGCCCTTCGCGCGCTCGGCGGAGCCCTCGGCGGGCTCGTAGGCCGCCGCTTCGTCGATCGGCACGAGCCCGAGCGCGATGATGCAGGCGACTTGCACGTCGCGCGTGCTGGTGCGGTCCGACTCGATCGTGCGGAACAGCGCTTCGACGATCTGGCGCTGGATCTCGAGGCTCGCGATCTGGCGCCCGCACAGCGCGAGGCCGTAGGCGGCGTACGCGCGCGTACGGTAATCAACTTCGCGCTTCTCGATCAGCTCACGCCCGGCGGGCGTATCCTCGAGCAGGTCGATCAGCGTCGGCACCGCGGACTCGGCGGCGAGCATGCCGAGCGCGATCACCGCGGTCTCCGAGATCTCCTGGACGCGGCTGCGCAGGAACGGCGTGATCGCCTGCTGAATCGGGCTCTCGCCGGTCTCCGAACGCGTGTCGCCGATCTTCGCGAGCGCCATCATGCAGCCGGTCGCGATGTCGTTGTTGTCCTCGCCGCGCAGCGCCGCGAGCAGCGCGGGCACGATCGACTGCGTGATCACCGCATCGGTCGGCCGCAGCGTGTCGTTGACCTTGACGCCCGCGCGCGGGTTGAACACGTCCTCACCGCCAGAGACCAACCCAGCGCGCGTCGCGCGCTTGAGCTGCAGGTACGCGTCCTTGTTGAACTCCCACCAGAACGTCCACTGCGTCAGATCGACGCCGCCGGGCATCGTGGTTCTCGGGTCTCCGAACGGATCGCCCGAGCGCGTCGGATCCCCTGAGCCGCCCGGCGTTCCGGCCGTGCCGCTGCCGGTCGTTCCGGTTCCGAGCGAGCCGGGATTGGTCGGGCCCGTCGGAGTGCCGGCGCCGCCACCCGTTCCCGCACCGCCGGGTGGGATCGTGTCGCCGGGCCCGCGGTACGTTCCGCCGTGGCCGTGCGACGTGGAGCAGGGGATGAGCAAGGAGCAGACGACGAGGGGCGTCAGCAGCGGCGAGTAGCGCATGGCGATCGGTGCGCTCGAGCGGCGCCGCTGCGTCTCTCCGCGGTCTCTCCTCGGATGCACGCTGCGGCGCGGCGCGGGTTCCACGGCACGGGATGTCCAGCTACGCGAGCGCGCCGCGTAAGCAATGAGCGTGCCCAGGCTCGGTTCACGCTGCGCTGATTCCAGCGCGGGGCGGGCCGCGCACGGCGCGAGCGCGCGCGGCTCCGATTGAGTGATCCGCGTAACAGCACGAGTCGCGCGCGGCGCTCGTGCTGCGGCTCGTGTCTCGTTCAGCGCGGGCGAAACGCGAGCGGCCGCGCGGAGTCGTGCTCCGCGCGGCCGCCGGGATCGATCCGAAGATCGACGCTACAGGATGTTGAGGACGCCCGTGCCCG
>SCVU01000205.1 GCA_004296785.1 Planctomycetota bacterium | reverse complement strand
TGCGCAGGCGCGGACGGGGCCGGCTCGATCGATGCCTGCAGCGCGACGGCCGCGCGCGGCGGCGCCGCCTGCGGCGCGGGCTTCGCGGGCGCGGAACGGCAGCCGCACAGCAGTGCGAGCACGACGAGCGCGCCGGTGATTGCGGGGGGAACGAGTCTCAAGCGCTCACCATACTGCGCAAGTCCCCCACGCTCGCGCCAGCTTCCGTTTCCGTGTGCCGGGCGCGTCGCGTCAGAGCTTCGCCTTCACCAGGTCCGTGATGTCGGTGATCGCGCGACCGTCCTTGTGGCTGATCGACTTCCACACGCTGCAGTGGCCCTGCGCGACGCGCACGTTCTCGCACGCCTTCGTCACGCGGTCGATCGCCTGCTGCTTGAGCTGGATGCCTTCGGCCGAGCTCGGGTCGATGCCGTCGCGCTTGATCTTCTGCATCTCCGGCGTCGCGGCGAGCAGCGCGTCGTAGTCGATCTTCGCCGGGTTCGACAACATGCGCGTGTCGCGCAGGCCGCAGACGTTGTCGCCGGCGTTGACGATCCAGTCCGCGCTCAACGCATCGGCGGTCGCGGTCCGAGCGCACGGACCCGGCACCAGTGCCGCGGCGAGGTCGGCGTGCGCGACGAGCGCGCAAGCGACCAGCAACGCGGCGATCGAACCGAAGTGCAGCGGGGACATGGATCTCTCGGGACCTGACTCGTGCTCAGCCTAGGCTTTTCGACGCAGTCCGCAGGCCGGATCCAAGCCTTTTTCCCGTTTTTTTTCGGCAGCTGTAAATCGGCTCGGGGCCGCGCACAACGGTGTGCGCGGCCCCGAGCTTCGTTTCAGGCGGCCCGGACCGAGGTCCGGGCAAGGTGCCCCCCGCTGGATCAGCGCGGCGCGAGCGTCTGCTTGTGCGAGAGCTTGATCTTGCCGCGGTCGTCCACGTTGATCACGACCACCTCGAGCTTGTCGCCGATCGACACGACGTCCGTGACGCGCTCGACGTAGCCCTCGGCCAGCTCGCTGATGTGCACCATGCCCTCGACGCCGGGCAGGATCTCGACGAACGCGCCGAACTCCTTCACGCCCTTGACGGTGCCGGTGTAGCGCGCGCCGATCTTCGGCGTCTCGCACATCGCGAGGACCGCTTCGGCGCAGGCCTTCACCTTGGCCGCCTCGGTGCCGTAGACCTGGATCTGGCCGTCGTCGGAGACGACCGAGATCTTGACCTTGTACTGCTCCTGCATCGCCTTGATGTTGCGACCGCCGGGGCCGATCAAGAGGCCGATCTTGTCGGCGGGAATGCGCAGCTGTTCGTAGCGCGGCGCCCACTTCGAGATCTCGCTGCTCGGGCGCTTCACGACCTCCAGCATCTTGCGCAGGATGTGCACGCGACCCTCGCGGGCCTGCGCCAGCGCGGCCTCGAGCACTGCGCGCGACACGCCGCGGATCTTGAGGTCCATCTGCAGCGCGGTGATGCCGAGACCCGAGCCGGCGACCTTGAAGTCCATGTCGCCGTTGTGGTCTTCCGAGCCCGCGATGTCGGAGAGCACCGCGAAGCGCTCGCCTTCGGTCACGAGGCCCATCGCGATGCCCGCGACCGGCTGCGTCAGCGGCACGCCGGCCGTCATCATCGCGAGGCAGCCGCCGCACACCGACGCCATCGACGACGAGCCGTTCGACTCCATGATGTCGGAGACGATGCGGATCGTGTACGGGAACTGCTCGCAGGACGGCAGCACCGCCGCGAGCGAGCGCTCGGCCAGCATGCCGTGACCGATCTCGCGGCGACCGGGGCCGCCGAGGCGGCGCGTCTCGCCGACCGAGTACGGCGGGAAGTTGTAGTGGAGGTAGAACGACTTCCTGTACTCCTCCTCGATGCCGTCGATGATCTGCTCGTCGTCGGGCGTGCCGAGCGTGCAGGACACGAGGGCCTGCGTCTCGCCGCGCGTGAAGAGCACCGAGCCGTGGTGGCGCGGGATGAAGTTCGGGATCACCGAGATCGCGCGGATCTCGTTGGTCTTGCGGCCGTCGGCGCGCCGACCCTCGAGGATCTGCTCGCGCTCGACCTGCCCGGCGAAGTCCTCGTACAGCGACTTCGCAAGCTTCGTGCGCGCGACGAGTTCCTTCTCGTCGCTGATGCCCTGCGTCAGCGCCGCGACGCACTGCTCCTTCACCTTCGAGATCGCGTCGTAGCGCGCGTGCTTGCCCTCGGTGAAGATCGCGTCCTTGATCTTCGGCTTGAACGCGCGGACCGCGTCGACGAGCTTCGGATCCTGGACCGGCGGCGTGTACGGGAGCTTCGGCTTGCCGGCCTTCTGGCGCAGCTCTTCGAGCGCGCCGCACAGCTTCTTGATCGTGGCGTGCCCGAGCTCGAGCGCGTCGATCATCTCGTTCTCCGGCAGCTCGCGCGCGCCGGCCTCGACCATGCAGATGCCGTCCATGTGACCGGCGACCACGAGGTCCAGGCGCGACACGTCGCGCCGCTGCGGATCCGTCGGGAACGTCACGAGGCGCCCGTCGACGTGACCGACGCGCACCGCGCCCATCGCGCCGTGGAACGGGATCTGGCTGATGTGCATCGCGGCGAACGCGGCGATCATCGCGAGCACGTCGGCGCCGTTCTCACCGTCGTAGCCGAGGACCTGGCACATGACCTGGACCTCGTCCTTGTACCCGTCCGGGAACAGCGGCCGGATCGAGCGATCGATCAGCCGCATGGTCAGGATCTCCTTCGTCGTCGGCCGGCCTTCGCGCTTGAAGAAGCCGCCGGGGATCTTGCCCGCCGCCTCGGTCTTCTCGCGGTACTCGACCGTGAGCGGGAAGAAGTCGATGCCTTCGCGCGCGGGTCCGACGCACACGGCGGCGAAGACCTGGGTCTCTCCCATCGTCGCGATCACGGCGCCGTGCGCCTGGCGGGCCATCAGGCCGGTCTCGAGGACCAGCGGGGTCCCGTTGATGTCGATCTCCACTCGCGTGGCTTGCAGATTCAATGTCGTCATGTCTCGTCTTCTGTCTTTTCTGTCTGTCTTGTCGTCGTTTGGATGTTGATTCGATTTGTACCGGATGCCGGGCGCGGGGCCCAGCTCGCGGACGCCGCGCGCTGCCGTGGCGGCGCGGCTCGCAACGGCGAGCGGCGCGGGCGACGGGCGCGGCGCGTGGTGATGGCGGCCGAGTCGGCCGCGCAACGCCGTGGTCCTGGAAACGCAAGGGGCCGCTGGAAGGCGGCCCCTCGCGATCGTGACTAGCGGCGCAGACCCAGTCGCTGGACCAGGTCGTTGTAGCGGGTCGGGTCCTTCGTGCGCAGGTACTTCAAGAGCTTGCTGCGCTGCCAGACCTTGAGCAGCAGGCCGCGGCGGGACGCGTAGTCCTTGCGGTGCGTCTTCAGGTGCTCGGTCAGATTGGTGATGTGTTCGCTCAGCAGCGCGACCTGGACTTCGGGCGAACCATTGTCGCCCTTGGCGCGTGCGTAACTCGTGATGACTGCGGTCTTGCGATCGGCAGTGATTGCCATGCTTGTCTCGGTGGGCAATCTCCCAACGGCGGATCTGCGTGGGAAATGGGTCAGGGATACACCCGGCCCCCAGGGAGGGAACCCCAAGGGAGGGTAGGCCGCCGGAACTGCCCGACGGCGATTCAGGGCGAAGAGTCTAGCGGGTCGCGAGCGCGCGCGCCAGCTCGCGGCGCCCAGCCACAGCCGGATGCACCGCAGCCGGACGCACCGCGGTCGGATCCAGCCGCCGTCAGATCGGCTTGGGCGCGAGCGCCGCGCGCCGCACGGGGATCAGCTTGACGACCTCGGCCGCGAACAGCCGCGCCGCCTGCTGCAGGAACGCGCCGTCGCCGACGCGCATGCCGTAGGTCGGCCCGAGCTCGAGGCGCCGCGTCAGGTCGACCGACCACAGGACCTCGGCGCCGTCGCCGCTGACCATCTCGGCCTTGCCACTGACGAAGAACGCGCCGGTCGTCGGGAACAGGCGCGCGTCGCTCGAGTCGACCGACACGCGCAGCCACGCATCGGGCTTGCGCGCGCCGAGGCTGCCCTCTTGCGTCATGCCGCCGTCGGTCGACGGCGCCGCGGCGAGCTGGGTGTCGACGTACTGAACGTCGAGCGGGCTGTACGCGCTCTCGATCAGACCGCTGCCGAGCGCGTCGCGCAGCACGTCGAGCGGGATGCGCGCATCGGCGCCGTGGTTCTCGACCGGCGCGACCGCGATCTCCATCGGCGGCGCCGACTCGAGCTTCGACACGCTGGTCGGCTTCGTCGCGGGCACCGGGTAGTTCGGCGTCGTGCTGCAGGCCGCGACGAGGAGCAGAGGGAGAGCGATCGTGAGTCGTTGGAGCTGGCGCATATTGGGACCACGGTCGCTCGGGCTCCCGTGGGCGGCGGATTGTAGCAGCAGAACGACCTCAGTCCTGCGTGAACGACACGCCCGCGCTGCGGCTGAACAGGTCGTACTCGCGCTCGAGGTCGCTCCACAGGAACGCGCTCGCGTCGAAGCCCGGCCAGCCGAGCGACTCCACCACCGCCTCGATCGGTCCGTCGGCCAGCGGCTGCCCGCCGTCCGCGGCGATGTCGACGACGCGCAGGTCGAGCGTCCCTCCCGCGGCGTCGGGCGGGTCGGCGCGCACGTGCGACCAGCGCCGCCCGGTCGCGTCGAGCAGCGTCACGCGGTACAGCCCCGGCTCGGCCTGGATGTCCTCGATCGAGTTGTCGATCGTCAGCGTGAACGCGGCGCCGCCGGTCGTACCGCCCGTCGCCGGCGCGAGCACGTGCGCGACGCTGGCCGGGAACAGGTAGTTCGGGAACGGCTGGAACTGGCCGATGTTCGAGATCCGGCGGCGCTGGCCCGCGACGTTGCCGTCGACGTCGCGGATCTCTCCGCGCAGGAACAGATCGGGGTCGAGCACGCCGTCGGTCACGAGCTCGCCGACCGCGCTCGCCTTGCCCGCATACGCGGAGCGCACCGACCACAGCAGCGAGCCCTGGTCGTACGCGAGGCCGAGACCGACGACGACCGAGCTCGGCAGTCCGGGCACGAGCCCTTCGACGGTCACGAGCGGCGCGCCGTCGAGCGCGGCGTCGTCGACGAGGTTCGCGAGGTCGATCCCCTGCGTGAAGAACGCGAACAGGTTCAGGTTCGGCGCCTGCACGGGCAGGTCGATGGCCGGCACGCCGGGCTCGATCAGCATCTGCGGCACGTCGATCGTCAACGCGTCGACGCCTTCGTCCGCGACGCGCTCGAGCGGCAGGTCGAGCTCGAAGCCCTGGATCAGCGTGCCCGGATTGAACGTCGTCAGCGTCTGCGCGAACGCGCCGGCGATCAGCGTGCTCGCGCCGAGGCGATGCGCGCGCACTTCGTACGGGCCGAACGGGCAGGTCAGCGGGCCGCCGCCGAACGGCAGGCTCGTGCACGACGGGCTCGCCAGGGTGCGCGGCTCGAACGGATCGCGGCGCGAATCGCTGACGCGGCGGCCGAGCAGCGACAGCGTCAGCGCCGCGATCGTGCCGGTCGTCGTGATCGTGCCGGCGGCGGTGCCGACGCCGGTCGGCGGATCGAGCGCGGCGCGCGTGAGCGCGATCGAGATGCGACTGCTCGTCACGCCGTGGAACGAGAACAGGTCGTACTGGACGTGCGCGCTGCCGATGTCCGGCGCATCGACCGTCAGGATGGTCTCGAACACCGAGTCCGATCCGATGGTCGCGATGCCGTCGGGACCGGTGAGCTGGTTGTCGACGAGCGGCCAGGTCGCGCCGTCGTCGGCGTGCGTCAGCACGAGCGCGCCTTCGATCGGCGCGAGCGTCACGGCGTCGACGACCTCGACCTCGAGCGGGTCGCCGAGCAGGTAATGCGCGGGCCCGACCACGCCGACCTGCCGGTACTGCCCGTTCAGCGGCGCCGACGCGTTCAACGCGTGGTCGTAGACGGTGACCACGTAGTCGAGCGGCAGGTCTGCCGGATCGATCAGGTCGAGCGCGGCGATCGGCGAGGCGAGAAACGTCCCGTCGGCCGCGGCGCCGAGCACTTCGGGCGCGGCGAGGTTGTCGCCGAGCGGCGTGACGACGGTCACGCGCGCCGGCGGCTCGCTCGCGCGGCCGGCGAACGAGAGGCCGCGCTGCTCGGAGCGGAAGCTGGTCGTCGCGCCGGCCGAGGTGAACACCTCGCTCAAGGTCGGCGCGACCGTGTCGAGCAGCGCGTGCTGCGCGCCCGCGGCGTCGAGGTCGACGTCGAGCACGTGCAGCGGACTGACGACGCTGCCGCGCCTGAGTCGCAGCGCGACCGCGAGCTCGCCGTCGGCGAACTTCGCCGTCAGCGGGTTCGTGCCCGCGACGAGATCGAAGTTCTGCGCCTCGACGATCACGCTGTCGAACGGCGCGCTCGACAGCACCTTCTGGCGCAGCAGCGCGAACAGCTTCGGCGGCGTGGCGGTGCTCGTGCCGAACAGGAACAGCGTGACGACGTCGCCCGACTGCGCGCCGGCGAGCTGCGCGCCGAGCGCGAGCTCGTTGCCGCTGCCCAGCGTCAGATTCGGGATGCCGATCGCGTCGGTCGGCGTCGACAACAGCGACGCGGCCTGCGGCGCGTCGAAGCTCGCGCTCTCGAAGTCGATGAACGTCGTCGCGAGCTCGTCGCCGTTCGCGTTGGTGATCGGATGCGCGGCGGGCGACAGCTCGAGCTCGAACTCCGCGCTCGGCCCGTACGGCGTCGCGATGCCGTCGGAGTCCTCGCTCTTCCACGTCCAGATCCGCGTGTCGGTGGTCGGCAGCGGCGAGAGCGTCGTGAGCGGCGTCGGATCCGGATCGGGCACCGGATCGGCGCCGTCGATCTGCATGATCCAGCTCTGGCTCGTCACGCTGGCCGCGTCGATCGGCTGATCGAACACCACGACGAGCTCGGGCGACCAGCTCGTGTTGATCGCGTCGTCCGCGGGGAACGTCGTCAGCACGCGCGGCTCGGTCGGATTCGTCGCCGCGACGGTGAACGTGCCGAGCAACTTGTCGCTCGACGTGACGAGCAGCTGGCCCGTCAGGTCCTTGATCTTCGCATCGGCCTTGGCGCGGATCTGGTACGTCGTCGACGGCTTCAGCGGCTGCGCGGGAAGCAGCACGAGCAGGCGCCCGTCGCTCTGCAGCGACTGCGTGAACAGCACCGGAAACGGCGAAGGGATGCCGTTCGCGCCGACCTCGATGAGGTCGAACGCGCTCGCGAGCGACTGGCCGAGGCTGCTCGCCGACATCGACTCGCTGAACCGCAGCGTGATCGGCGTGTTCGCGTGCGCGCCGTTCGAGTTCGGTCGGAACTGCTCGACCACCGGATCGCCGTCCAGGATCCACGCGCCGTCCGTCGGCAGCGTGGCGGCCTCGCCGAGCGCGCCGGGCCCGCTGCCGCCCTGACAACTGCCCGGGCCGAAGAAGCACGACGGGTCGTCGGTGCCGCAGCCCGCCAGGCCGGCCGTACAGGCGAGAACGGCCGCGACGACGGCGGGAACGCGGGGCGAAAAGCTCATGCGTGCGGGACGAGGGTGGGCAGGGATGGGTCGGGTTCGGAACGCGAGGCGGCGTGAAGAGAGTAACGGACGGCGCTCGCCGCCCGAACTTCCCTCGTCCCGCAGGCCACCGGTCGCGTAGGAACGTCCATTGCAGGGAACTACAATCGTCCCCCCGCCGCGCGGAATCGCTCGCGCCGCGTCCCCCGCCCTTCCTCGATGCCCCGCCCCTCGCGTTCGAAGCGCCCGTCGCGCGCTCCGCTCGTCGCGCTACTCGTGTGCGGCGCGAGCGCGTTTGCAGCGACGGGCTGCGGCACGAGCGCACCGCGCAGCGAGCCCGCTGCGATCGCCGCGACCAGTGCGGATGAAGTCGCGCCGAGCGGCACAGGCGACCTCGATCTGCCGAGTTCCCCGCGCGCCGCGGTCGAGCCGCCGACGCCCGAGCCCGCCCCGCTCAGCGCGGCGACCGAGGAGAGTTCGAACGCGGTCGACGAAGTCGCCCGCCCGGCGCAAGAGCCGCCCGCACACGCCGACGAAGTCGCGCGGCTGCTGCAGCAGGGCAAGCTCGAGGAGGCGCACTCGCGCCTCGGCCGCCAATTGCTCGACACGCGCCTCGCGCGCGCAACGGAGCTGCTCGCTGCGGGCGCGGCCGACGAAGCGCTGGTCGTGCTCGACGAAGCGCTCGCGCTGGCGCCGGACGAGCCGCGCCTGCACTACCTGCGCGGCATCGGGCTGCTGCGCACGCTCGAAGCGGCGCTCGCGCACGGCCAGGCCGACAGCCTGATGGCGGACTTCGCGGTCGACGCGCTGCAGGCGTTCGAGCGTTGCCCCGTGAATACGGCGAGCGCGCACGCGGCCGCGCACGCGGCCTGGCTGGCCTCGCGTTCGAGCGACGCGCTGCGCCACGCGCGCAGCGCGCGCAGCGCGAGCGCGGATCCGGATTACCCGTGGCTGCTCGCGTCGTCGCCGGAGCGCGTGCGCTACGACGCCGCGGCGCTCGCGCTGCGCGACGCGCGCGCGCAGCCGGGCGCGGCGACCGACGAGCTGCTCGAGGAATGCCGCGGCGAACTCGCGGCGCTGCTCGCGAACGACCCGCTCGACACGTGGGCCTGGCGCGCGTTCGCGGCGCAGGAGCGCGCGGCGGGCGACGCGGGCGAGGCCGTCGCCGTGCTCGAGCGCGCGATCGACCGGCTGCCGGCGAGCCGCGAACTGTGGAACGACTGGCGCGAGCTCGCGCGCGAGCTCTCCGGCGCGCGCGGCGCGGCCGATCGCGCGGCCGCGCTGGCCGAGCGCCATCCGCAGACGGCCGCCGCGATGTTCCACGCGGGCGCCGAGCGCTTCGAGGCCGCGCTCGTGCGGATGCCCGAGGATCCCGGCGCGGCGCGCGACGAGTTCCGCCAGGCCGAGGAACTCGTCGACGCCGCGCGCGCGACCGACCCGACCTGGGACGAGTACGTGCGCCGCTACGAAGTCGTGTGCCGCGCGGGCGTCGGCTGGGCCAGCCTCGCGCTCGGGCGCTCGGAGGAATCGGAGATCGCGTTCCGCTCGATGAGCGCGGTGCTCGACGACGGCCTCGAGTGGAAGCTCGAGGGCCGCCTCGGCTCGGGCATCGAAGGCCTCGACGCGCTCGGCCGCGACCTCGCGCAGCGCTGGGACGCGACGCACGAGCTCGAGCCGCTCGAGCGCGCGGCCGCGATCTACGCGACGCTGCACGAAGTGGCGCCGCGCGAGGTCGGCTGGTCGAACAAGAGCGGCGTGTTCCAACGCGAACTCGCGCTCGAGCTCGCGCAGCGCGCGCAGGCGCTGTGCGCCGCCGCGCGCGCGCCGACGCTCGACGGCGAGCTCGCCTCGCAGCTGCGCGGCTACGACGCCGTGCTGCCGCAGGACCTCGCCTCGGACGCGGGCCGCGCGGCGCTCGTCGCGAGCGCACAGCGGCTGGCCGCGCGCGCGCGCGAACTGATGCAGCGCAGCTGGGACGCGCACGTCGCCGCGGTCGACCAGGAACCCGATTCGCTGCGCGCGCTCAACGACGCCGCGCTCGTGCAGATCCGCTACCTGCGCACGGACCTCGCGCGCGCCGAAGCGCTGCTGCGGCGCAGCGTCGAGCTCGGCGAACGCCAGCTCGCCGATGCGACGCTCGCGCAGCGCGCGCGCTACGAGCTGCAGAACGCGTGGGGCGACGCGCACCAGAGCCTCGGCGTGCTCTCGCTCGTGCACCGGCGCGACGCGCTGACCGCGCGGCTGTGGTTCGAGAAGGCGCTCGCGATCGGGCCCGATCCGCGGCCGCTGATCTCGAACGAGTACCTGCCCGCCTGCGCGGACGGCGCCGATCCCGACCGGCTGCCGGAATCGATCGCGATCCAACACTGGGGCGAGGCCTGCCCGCGCCCGTAGCCAACCCGAACGGACTCCCATGCGCTCCACGTCACGACTCGCGTTCCTCGCCACGCTCTCGCTGTTCGCTCCGGCACTGCCGCTCGCCGCCGCACCCGCCGCGGCGCTGGAGCTGCGCGTCGCCGACGTGCAGAAGCTGCTCGACGACGGGCGCGCGCTGCTCGACAAGGGCGACGCCGACGGCGCGCTGAAATTGTTCGAGCAGGCGGCCGCCGCCGAGAAGGACTCGCTGCGCACGCGCACGTGGGTCGTGCGCGCTTGGCTCGAGCAGGGCCGCATCAACGACGCGCGCGACGCGGCCGACGAGCTCGATCGCGCGCACAAGGGCGCTCCGGAGGTCGCGTACCTGTACGGCTTCGCGTCGCTGAAGAGCGCCGAGCAGAAGATCGCCTCGGGCCGGCCCGACGCGACCGTCGGCTTCGACTTCCAGGACGCGGTCGCGAACCTCAAGGAAGCGCTCGCGAGCAAGCGGCCCGAGTTCAAGGACGGGTGGCTGGCGCTGTCGCGCGCCGCCTGGAACGCGCAGGACCATGCGACCGCGCTCGCGGCGGGCGAAGAGGCCGTCAAGGCGTATCCGAAGCGCGCCGACGCTTGGCGCCAGCTCGCGTCGGCCGCGCTGGCGAGCCACATCGCGACCGCGGAGAGCGACAAGGCCGCGGCGGCGAAGCACGTCGCGCGCGCGATCGACGCGTGCCAGACCGCGCTGTCGCTGACCGGCGAGCCGAAGGACGCGGCCGGCGAGCGCACGCGCGCGGACATCGAGCTCGCGCTCGGCGACGCACTGCTGTGGAAGGGCGACGCGAAGGCCGGCGGCGCCGCGTACGCGCGCGCGCTCGCGCTCGACCCGGCGATCGCCGACCCGGGCGCGCTGTGGAAGCGCCTGGGCAACGAGGAGTTCCTCTCTGCGATCACGAGCGCGCTCGACGGATTCGGCAAGCGCCACGGCGCGACCGACGCGCGCGCCGGCACGCTGGCGTGGTGGAACGGCAGCGCGTGCTTCTCGCTCGGCAAGCACGAGGACGCCGAGAAGGCGTTCGCGCGCGCGCTCGAGCTCGCGCCGAACGTGCTGTCGTCGTGGTACTACCTCGCGCGCGTGCGCACGTCGCGCGGCGACGGGATGGCCGCGGCCGAAGCGCTGCGCAAGTTCAAGGAGGCGAACCAGGCCGAGCTGATGAACTGGCTCGCGTACGAAGCCTTCGCCAAGGACAACCAGGCGATGCTCGCGTGGATCAGCGGCAACTGCTTCCGCAAGGCCGAGACGCTGCGCACGGAGGGCAAGCTGATCGAGTCGATGCCGTGCATCGAAGCGGCGCTCGTCGTCAGCGAGATCCGCGCGGCGTGGACGCCCGAGGATCCGGAGGCGTGGAGCAACATCGGGCTGTTCACGCGCGACCAGGGCGACGTGACGAACCTGCTGCGCCGGCAGAAGAAGGACCTGCCGGATCCCAAGCCGCTGTGGGAGCGCGCGTTCGCCGCGTACGAGAAGTCGCTCGCGCTCGACGACACCAATCCGAACACGCTGAACGACGCGGCGGTGATCCTGCACTACAACCTGCGCCGCGACTTCCCGAAGGCGCGCGCGATGTATCAGAAGGCGATTGCGCGCGCAGAAGAGCAGCTCGCCAAGCCCGACCTCGACCCGGCGGTGCGCAAGCAGCTGACGGAAGAGCTGATCGTGTGGGCGAACGACAACCTGAAGAAGCTCGACGCCGACGAGAAGAAGGCCGCGGAGAAGCCGGCCGACGCCGACGGCGACGCCGGCCAGTAGGCCGCCGCGCTTGCAGCTCGAGTTGCGCGTGCTCGCGGCGCCGCCCGCCGAGCCGGTGATCTCGGTCGACGGCGCGTTCGGCTGCCGCGGCCTCGAGCTGTCGCACTGGCCCGGCCACCGCACGCCGGCCGACCTCGCGCACGAGCTGTCGACCGGCTGCGCGCTCGCGTTCGCCAGGCTCGACGCGCGCGAGCGCGAGCGCCGCGCCGACGGCGCGCGCCTCGCGGTCAACAACCACTACGACACCGACGGCGCGTGCGCGCTGTACGCGGTGCTGCAGCCCGAGGCCGCGCTCGCGCACGAGCGCGCGCTGCTCGAGCTCGCGGCGGCCGGCGACTTCTTCCAGGCGCCGAGCGAGCTCGCGGTCGCGATCGACGCCGCGATCGGCAATCTCGCGGATTCGCGGCGCTCGGCGCTCGCGCGCGGGCTCGGCGCGCGCAGCGACCACGAGCGCCACGAGCACTGCTACCGCTGCGTGCACGCGAACCTCGCGCGCTGGCTCGCCGGCGATCTCGCGAGTGCGCGCGGTCTGTACGAGCTCGAGCTCGACGCGTTCCGCGCGGACCGCGCGCGCGTGGCGGCGGCGCGGCGCACCGAGTTCGACGCGGCCGCGCTCGCGTGCATCGAGCTCGACGAGCCGCTGCTCGCGGGCTCCGACCCGGGCCGCCACGCGCTCTTCGGCGCGACTTCGCTCGATCGCGTGCTGCTGTCGTTCCCGCGCGGCGGCGCTCACTGCCACCGGCTGCTCGTGTCGACGCGCTCGTGGTTCGACCTGCCGGGCGTCGCGCGTCGGCCGCGACCCGATCTCGCGGCGCTCGCGCGCGCGCTCGACGCGCTCGACCCGCGCGCCGGCCGCGACGGCGCGCACTGGCACGCGCAACCGGCCGACTCGCCGTCGCCGGAGCTGTGGTTCGGCCGCGCCGAGCTGGAGTTCTTCCGCGAGCGCAACGACGCGCTGGAGCCGAGCGGCCTCGCGCCCGCGCGCGTGCGCGAAGTGCTGCTCAGGGCAGGCGCGACAGCTGCGCCGCCAGGCGGCTGACGAACGCGGCGTCGTTCCACGTCTCGTTGTGCCCGACGCGGTCGAGCCACAGCGACTGCTTCGGCTCGCTCGCGGCCTCGAACAAGCGCTCGCCCATCTCGAACGGCACGATCTCGTCGGCGCGGCTGTGCACGAAAAGCTTCCAGCAGCGGATCGCGCCGACGCGCTCGAGGTTGTCGAGTCGGATCCCGCACAACCAGCGGATCCCGGGGATCGGCAGCGCGCGCGGCGCCATGTCGGGGATGCTCGTGAACGCGGACTGCACGACGAGCGCGCGCGGCACGCCCGGGCGCTCGACCGCGCGCGCGAGGAACGTCGCCGCGCCCGCGCCGAGCGACTCGCCCCAGATCGCGATGCGCTCGGGCGCGACGCGCGCGGCGAGCCAGTCCCAACCTGTTCGCGCGTCGACGTAGATGCCCGCCTCGCTCGGACGGCCCTCGCTCTCGCCGTAGCCGCGCCAGTCGAGCGCGAGCACCGAGCTGTGCGCGGCCTCGGCGATCCCGCGCAGCACCGGTTCGCGGCCGAGCAGATTGCCGCCGTTGCCGTGCAGGTACAGCACGGCCGCGTCGCTGCCAGCGCGCGGCAGCCACCACGCGACGAGGCGCACGCCGTCCGGCGTCACGAGCTCGACGCGCTCGCCGGGTCCCGTGCCGACGGGCCCGCGCGTCGGCACGAACACGAGGCGCGGCTCCAGCCAGCGCAGCGCCAGCACGGCGGCGGCGACGAACAGACACAGGACGAGGATCAAGCGCAGCAGTCGGACGTGCGGAGGACGCGCCGGGGTCAAGCTTCGCGCATCGTAGCGCGCTCCTCCGAGCCCCGCGTCGACCACGCGGGCCAGTTCAGGAACGCGACGAGCGCGAGCGCAGCCGCGCTGGCCGCGAACACACCGCGGATCCCGAGCGACGACGACAGCCAGCCGCCGCACAGCGCCGCGAACGCGATCGCGAACGAACGGCCGCTGAACACGATGCCGAGGCCGTTGCCGCGATTCGTGACGTTCGTCTCGCCGGCCGCGATCGCGTACGCGCACGGCGCGCTGCCCGCCATCGCCGCGCCGAGCAGCGGACGCACGAGCGCGAACGCGATCAGGCTCGCGGCGAGCGCGTGGCCGAGCAGCAGCGCCGCGGTCGCGAGCGCCGCGAGCAACAGCGCGCGCGCGTGCCCGATGCGATCGCCGAGCCGTCCCCAGGCCTGCGCGGCGACGAGGCTCGACAGCGCCATCCCCGTGAACAGCGCGCCCGTCACGAGGTGCAGCGCGCGCGGATCGCCCTTCCACAGGTCGCGCACGTGCAGCTCGACCAGCGGTGCCGTCGCGCTGACCGTGAACTGGATCCAGAACGCGAGCGCGACGGCCATGCGCACGCGCGGATTGCGCCACAGCTCCTCGGCCTCGTGCTTCGCGTCGACGAACAGCCGCGCGAGCGAGGCGCGGCGCCGCTCGGGTTGCGCGGGCGTCGGTTCGGAGGCGAAGCAC